>JAKEEW010000353.1 GCA_022616375.1 Sporichthyaceae bacterium | reverse complement strand
CCGGATCGTCTGCCCGGCGTAGGCCGCCAGGCTCAACGACTTCTGGGAGTAGCCAGAGGCCGCGTTGAGGTTGGAGTAGGTCGCCAGCGTCGCCAGCACGGTTCCGCTGGTGTTGAGGACCTGAACCCGCAACGTGTCGTAGGCGATCGTGGTGGTGGTCTCGTCGGTGTCGATGTGCAACCAGAAGCTCAACGTGTAGTTCGAGCAACCGGCCGGCAGCGCCACCTGCTGGTAGACGTAGTCGGTGCGGAGGAAGCCGTAACCGTTCAGCCACGCGTTCCAACTGCCCGATCGTGGCGGCTGGCCCGCCGAACCCCACTGCCCGATCACGCCGGACGTGGCGGTCCACCCGGTCGAGCCGGACTCGAAGCCTGGGTTGGTCAGCTTCTGACCCGGGCTCGAGCAACCACCACCGGGACCGTTCACGGTCAGCGAGTAGGGCGTGCTGTGCGTCGCTGACGTGCCGGTGCCGGTGATCGTCACCCCGTAGTTGCCGGGTGCGGTGCCCGTGCTGGTGGTGATGGTCATCGTGGACGAGCCGCCCGAGGTGACCGATGGCGGGCTGAACGACGCGCCCGCCCCGGACGGTAGCCCGCTCGCGGACAGGGTCACCGTCTGCGCGCTGCCGGACGTGGTGGCGGTGCTGACCGTGGCGGTCGTGGAGCCGCCCGCCGTGACGGTGCCCGATGTGGGGTTGACCGCGATGGCGAAGTCGTTCACCGGCGGGGTGCCGTCGTTGACGACGAACAGCAGCCGGTTCGGCGAACCGGTTCCCGGATTGGTGACCACACCTGTGGTCGCGTTGTTCACCAGGAAGTCCCTGACCTGCTGCGCGGTCCACGACGGGTTGGCCGATACGACCAGCGCCGCGGCGCCGGCCACGTGTGGCGAGGCCATCGAGGTGCCGCTGATCGTGTTGGTCGCGGTGTTGCTGGTGCTCCATGCCGACGTGATGTTGTTGCCCGGCGCGAAGATGTCCAGGCAGGTGCCGAAGTTGGAGAACGACGCGCGAGCATCCGTGATCGTGGTGGCGCCCACGGTGATCGCGGCGGGGGTGCGGGCCGGCGAGGAGTTGCACGCGTTCGCGTTGCTGTTGCCGGCCGCGACGGCATACGAGATGCCGGAGTTGATGGAGTTGGTTACCGCGTTGTCCAGCGCGGTGCTGATCCCGCCACCGAGGCTCATGTTGGCCACGGCCGGCCGGATCCCATTCGCGGTCACCCAGTCGACGCCAGCGATCACGCCCGCATTCGTGCCGCTGCCGGCGCAGTTGAGCACCTTGACCGCAGTCAGCGAGACGCCCTTGGCTAGGCCGTACGAGGAGCCGCCGACGGTGCCTGCCACGTGCGTGCCGTGGCCGTTGCAGTCGGTGTTGTTGCCGTCTCCGGTGGTGTTGGTCCCCCAGACCGCCCGACCGCCGAAGTCCACGTGGGTAGTGCGGATTCCGGTGTCGATGATGTAGGCGTGCACATTGGTCGCCGTGTTCGGGTACGTGTAGCTGTTGTCCAGCGGAAGGTTCCGCTGGTCAACCCGGTCCAGCCCCCACGACGGTGGGTTGGGCTGGGTCGCGACCGCGTGCACCACGCTGTCCTGCTGGACGTACGCCACCCGGGGATCCGCCGCGATCCGTTTCGCCGCCTGCTCACTGGCTCGGATCGAGAAGCCGTGCAGCGCCGCGGTGTACTTGTGTCCCACCGCACCGCCGTGCCGACCTACCAGGGCCGTTGCGGTCTTCCCGACGTTTCCAGCAGAGACCTCGGAGTTCTTGAAGACGACGATGTAGCTGCCGTCAACCGCCTGCGCGCCGCTCACGGTGAGGATCGTTCCCTCCGGAGCCTGGGCGGCTTGCGCCGGGACGCCGCCGAACCCGGCGATGAGCCCAACCGTGCAGGCCAACGTGGCCAACCGCGATAATCGGAGCTCCATCCTTCCTCCTTCTGACCGGTCACCGCCCTTGCCGGTTTGCGCGCACAGCACGCAGGGCGACCAACTGACCGCTCACTGCGGAGGTTAGACACTTTGCGTCCCGTTTACCAGATGTAGTTGGCCAGCTACACCTGGTAGTCGGAAGGGTCTACGCGACTGCTTCGGTCTGCTGCTCGATCGGTCTGCCTACGGTAAGGACCTGTTGGAGCTCCGGCTCCACCAGAACCCGGTACTGGGCGTCCGGCTGCGCCCCTACCGCGTCGAGGACGCTGGGAGTGGTCGACGGGTAGCAGTCGCATGCCGCATTGCGGATAGACGAATAGCAGTCGCATGCCGCGTTGCGGATAGCGGACTCTTTGCCTCCCCGCCGCTTCTCAGGCATATCCCCGGCATCTATCGTCTGGACCGAGGGGGCGCAATCACTGGAGGTAGCTCTATGTCTGGTCGGCGTGTGCTTACCGCCGCCATCGTCGCGGCCACCGTGTTAGCAATACCGTCGGCTGCTCAGGGCAGCACGGAGGCGATCCCCGCCCCCCAGGAAGTGGGGATCTGCGAGGATCTCTTCGGCGGGGTCTACCCGGTCACCAACCCGGAGCCGCTTGCGGTCTGCCAGTGGGGCATGGCCATCATCGGGGCCGATGCCGACACTCGGGTCAGGGCCACCGGGCAGGGCGTGACCGTCGGCGTGCTCGACAGCGGCATCGACCTGACCCACCCGGACATCGTCCCGAACCTGGATCTCGACCTGTCCTGCTCGTTCATCACCAGCGCCGACCCGGTCGCCGACCCGAGCGAGGTCGCCAACGGTGACTGCTCGAACAAGGGCGCGGTCCAGGACTTGTTCGGCCACGGCACCCACGTTGCGTCCATCATCGGTTCACCCATCAACGGCGTCGGCGTGGCCGGCGTTGCGCCCGAGGTCACCCTGGTTGCGCTCAAGGCCTGCAGCGTCGGCGGGTTCTGCTTCATCGACGAGGTTGCGGCTGCCCTGCGCTACGCCGGGGACCAGCAGCTCGACGTGGTGAACATGAGCCTGTTCGCCGACCCGTTCCTCTACTACTGCGGTAACGACGCCGAGCAACGCGCCATGTTGCGTGACCTGCAGCAGGCGGCCCGGTATGCGCAGCAGCAGGGGGTGCTTCTGGTCTCGACGACCGGCAACCAGCAGATCGACCTGCGGCATCCGGTGCTCGACACGATCAGCCCCGACTTCCCGCCGAACAGCGCCGTGGAGCGCGAGGTGCACAACAACTGCCGGATCGCACCGGCCGAGCTGCCCGGTGTGGTCACCGTGTCGGCGACCGGTCCGGTCGGGTATCCGGACTACACCATGAACATCGCCGACTACTCGTCGGTCGGTGGCGACCTGGCTGCACCGGGCGGCGACTACTTCAGCGCGACCGGCACGGTCCAGGACGCCGTGCTGGCGGCCGTCCCGCCGAACTCGGTGATCTTCGAGGGGTTCGACCCGCTGAACGCGGTGTTCCCGGGCATCACCGTGATCGATCAGGGGGCGACCTACGCCTCGCTGAACGGCACCTCGATGGCCTCGCCGCACACCGCGGGCGTGGCCGCGCTCATCATCGAGCTGCACCCCAACTGGAGCCCGAGCGCGGTCGCCTCGGCGCTCAAGCGGTCGGCCACGCCGATGAGCTGCCCGCCCAACTGGGAGCCGCTCAACCCGGCAGACGAACGGTTCCGTTGCTATGGAGGGAGTGACGGCCACACGTCCTTCTTCGGCCACGGCTTGGTCAACGCGGACGCGGCGACCCAGCTCTAAGCCCGCAACCACCCTCGGCAGTGGATCCGTTCGTGGTCCACTGCCGAGGTGTGTCCGGACAGCGGTCGCCGTGGCAGGGTAGGGCTCGATGACCACTCAGGCAGATAAGGCCGCCCGGTTCGTGGCGTTGCACGAAGGCCCGGCGTTCGTGATCCCGAATCCCTGGGATGCCGGCTCGGCCCGGGTGCTCGCCGCGCTCGGCTTCCTGGCACTCGCCACGACCAGCTCCGGGTTCGCGTTCAGCCACGGCCGGCTGGACGGCGAGGTGACCCTGGACGACGTGGTGGACCACACCGCGGCGCTGGCGCACGCTACCGACCTGCCGCTGTCGGTCGACTTGGAGAACGGGTACGGCGCCGACCCGGACAGTGCCGGGCTCGCGATCCGGCGGGTGGCCGAGGCCGGCGCGGTTGGCGGCTCGATCGAGGACTACGACCCGCAGGGCTATCTCTACGACCGCGGTTTCGCCGTGGAGCGCATCGCCGCGGCGGTGGAGGCGGCACGCGGGCTCGACTTCCCGTTTGTGCTGACTGCGCGAGCCGAGAACCACATCCGTGGCAATCCCGACCTCCAGGACACGATCCGGCGGCTGCAGGCCTTCGAGGAGGCCGGCGCAGACGTTCTCTACGCGCCCGGGCTGAGTGAGCCCGACCAGATCCGGGCCGTGTGCGAGTCGGTGGGCCGGCCGGTGAACGTGCTGGCCAGGCCGGAGCTGAGCCTCGCCGAGATCGTCGCGGCCGGGGCCCAGCGGATCAGCGTCGGTGGCGCGCTGGCCTGGGTGGCGGTCAAGGCGTTCGCGGACGCGGCGGCCGCGATCCGCGACTCCGGCGACCTGTCCGCGCTGGCGGCCAGGGTCCCGCTCGGCGAGTGGTTTGCCGATCCGGAGCCGGGCCAGCGTCAGCCGTGATCACGATCCGCCCGGTCGGGTCCGACGCCGACCGCGAGGTGTGGCGGCAGGTCAGGCTCGCGGTCCTGCTCAGCGGTTGACGATCACGACCTCGTACTCGTCGGCGGTCGGCGGCAGGCCGGTGTCGAACTTGGCGTTGACCGCCACCAACCGGTTGCCGTGCACGGCAACCGTCGTCGGGGTCTGGAACAGGTCGCTGGTAATGACCTTGTCGACGACGGCACCGGACAGATCAGGGCTCGGCCGCAGCCGGGTGACCTGGTTCTGGAACGGCTGCGCTACCCACAACCGGCCGGACTCGTAGAGGATGCCGTCCGGACCCGCGATCTCGACCAGGAGCCGGCTGGCACCGGTCTGCGGATCGACGGTGTAGAGCGCCTGGGTGCCGGAATGTCCCACGATCAGGGTGCGCCCGTCCGGACTGGCGGCGATCCCGTTCAGGTTGAACTCGCCGCTGGTGTCGGCTGCCGGGCCGGTCAGCGTTAGCTGTCTGAACTCGCCAAGGCTGCCGCCAGGTTCGATCGGCACGAAGTAGAGATGGGGCTGCTGCGAGTCGGTGAACCAGGCTCCGTCCTTGGTGACCACCACGTCGTTGATGAGCGACTGGCCGGCCGGCGCGAACTGGTAGGTCGCGACCGTGGCACCGGTCTTCGCGTCATACACCTGACCTTGGCCGGCCATACCACCCGCGACGAACAGCAACCCGCTGGCGTCGTCCACCTTGAGACCCACGGCCATCTGCCCGGCCGGGGCGTCGACGATTCGCGCAACGGTGCCGTCCTGCAGATTGCCTCGATAGATATCGCCGCCGAACAGCTCCCCGGCGTAGAACGTGGCGCCCCGGCCGACCGCGACGCCCTCGGCCGAGGTCGCCCCCGGCAGCACGATCACATCGTTGGTCGGTGCCGCTACGGCGGGTGTAGCGAGAGCGGTCACCGTGATCAGACTGATGAGTCCGGCCGCTTGAAGCGGACCTTGTAGAAGTCGACGAACCTGCGTACCGGTGGTCAGCATCGGAACCTCCGCAGTGCGTGTCCGGCAACCCCCATGGTAAGCGGCGCCACGGCCACTCGGTTAGGCCGGCCGGTTGACCGCACGGCTGGGATCATCCAGCGGTCCAGGGGTTACTGGTCCGCGATTGCGTGGCTACGATCCCCACTAGATCACGTGCTCCGGCCGGGCCTCCAGAAGAGGGATGCCGATGTCTCGTCGTCAGCTGCACCTACGTCCATTCCTGGTGCTGGCCTTATTCGCCCAGCTTGCGGTGGTGTTGGTGGTGGCACCCACGCCGGTCACCCCGCGGACATCACACCACCGTGGTGCGGAACGCCGACGCCCGACTCGGCGGCGGACTTGCCCGACGGGACCGATCCGGGTGATCCGGTCGGCAGCTTCGCGCACATTCCGTACTACGCGATCGGCTGCACGCTCGACGCGATCGCGGCCCGCAGCGACGGCCGGATGACCGTCGAGGTCGCCGGCAAGTCCGCGCTCGGCCGCGATCTCTACCAGGTGACCATCAACGCGCTCGACACGTCCCAGCAGCGCAAGGACTTCCACGCCTGGCAGCAGATCCGGAAGATCGCGATGTCCGATCCGGTGCGGGCCTAGAGCCTGCTCGATCGGTCCGGCGACGAGGTCAAGGTGCCGGTGTTGTCCAGGCCGGGATCCACGGCAACGAATACGAGGGCGTCGAGGCGTCGTTCCAGGTCATCGAGCGGCTCGCCACGACCCCCTACGGCGCCGATCCCGAGGTGGACGCGATCCTCGACCACACCGTCGTCGTGTTCAACGTCATCCAGAACCCGGACGGCCGGGTCGCCGGCACCCGGGCGAACGGCAACGGCTTCGACCTCAACCGGGACTACCTGACGCAGTCCCAGCCGGAGACCGTGGCGTCGGTCGGGATCATGCAGGAGTGGCTGCCGCCGGACATGCTGGATCTGCACGGCTACGTCACGCCGACCCTGGTCGAGGCAACCACCAAGCCGCACAACCCGAGCATCGAGTACGACCTGTGGCTGGAATGGAACCAGAACCGGATCGACGCCAACCAGGCCGCGCTGGCCTCGGTCGGGCTGGACATCACCCGACCCATCAACGACTGGTGCTCGACCGGCGAGGAGCCCGAACCCGGCGAGCTCTGCCCGGATGGCAGCACTCCGGGGCCGGCCGTCGCCGAGGGCTGGGACGACTGGGGTCCGTTCTATTCGGCGATGTACGCCCAGCACGTCGGGCTGAACGCGTCCACGGTGGAGATGTGCAACCAGACCGACCTCGACTGCGCGCTGCCCGGCACGACGTTGCCGCCGGAGCGGCTGGGCCGGCTCGGTGCCCGGCTGGCGCAATACCAGGTCACCTGGTCGACCCTGCAGTTCGATCTCGCCAACCGGCACGACCTGTTGGCCGACCAGCTGGAGTTCTACCGGCGCGGCGTGACGAACGCGCCACGCCCTGACTGCTGCCCGCCGCCGTTCGACCAGGCGAACAACTGGATGCACGAGTATCCGACCGCGTTCGTCATCCCAATGGGCGCCGGCCAGCGCAGCGAGCCCGAAGCCAGCCGTCTGGTCGCTTGGCTGCTCACCAACGGCGTCGTAGTCGAGGAGCTGAAGCAGGCCACCACGTTCGACGGTCAGGCGTTCGAGACGGGCTCTTATGTCGTCCCGATGGCCCAGGCCAGGCGCGGTCTGGTCGACACCGCGCTCGGAATCGGCGTGGACATCTCCGACGAGATCGGGCAGCTCTACGCGCCGCCCGGAGCCTGGAGCCACGGGTTCCTGTGGGGTGCGGACGTGACCCTGATCCCACGTGACGCCGACTTCGCTCCGCAGACCAACCGGGTCACCAAGCCCAGCCACCTGCTGGGTGGG
>JAKEEW010000040.1 GCA_022616375.1 Sporichthyaceae bacterium | reverse complement strand
CCCGGGTGGCGATCGCCTCGAGCAGGACCTGGCGGATCAGCGCCGGGTCGTCGGTCGTGTAGGACTGGCCGTGGGTGGCGTCGGAGATGGCCTTGAGCGCTTCGGCGTCCGCGTCACCGAACCCGATGCTGATGATCGCGACCGGCTGCTCCGGGTTGAACTCGGCACTGAGCGCCCTGGTCAGCGACGCCAGGCTGATCCCGCCCGACGGATCCTCGTTTCGGCCGTCGGTGAGCAGCACGACTACGTTGATCTTGTCCGGCTCGAACCCCTCGGTGACCTCCCGGTAGGCGGCCAGCGCGGTGTCGTACAGTCCGGTTGCGCCACCCACCTTCCAGGTCAAGCTGCCGACCGCGGCAGCCAGCGCGGTCCGCCGCGGCTGCCCGCCTTCGACCGCGCCCAGCGCCCCGACCGGGACGATCTCGCGATAGTCCCGGTTGCCGACCAGCTCGGTGGAGAACGTCCACAGCCCGACCGAGGTGTCGTCGCGCAACAGCGGCAGCGCGGACTGCACTGCCTCCTTGGCCAGGTCCATCCGGCGCTTCCCACCGGTGCCGGGCACCGGCTCGCCCATCGAGCCTGACACGTCGATGACGGTCAGGATCCGGGCGTTGAGGCTGACCGTGCCCCACAGCTTCTGCAGATCCGAGATCGCCTGCGAATCCGGCGGCTGCAGCTCGGCCGGCGCGGCCGCGAGCACGCCGCTGGACGGGTCGATCGCGGCCCCCGCGGTCCCGTCCTCGGTCCGGAAGCCGTGCGCGGCCACGGCCTGCCGGCCGGACTCACCCAGCATCCCCTCGAGCAGCTTGCGGGCCGCGTCCTGCTTGTCCTCGGCCTGGCCGGCCGAGGTGCCGTCGCTAACCAGTGTGGTGAACGGGTAGTCGAGCAGCGGGGTACCGTCGCCCGGGTAGATCGCGGCCAGCGGAACCGCCGGATCCGTCTGGTTGTACTGCCAGACTCCCTGCTCGCTATACGGGAACGCGCTGACCCGGCCGAGCGTGGGCTGGGTCAGCTCGGCCAGCGACTGCGGTAACTTGCCGAGCAGCTCCTCGGTGGTGCCCGAGACCCGCTGGGCCAGCAGCCGGACCGCGCCGACCAGCTGGACGGTGGCGTCCTCACCGGTCCCGAGCGCGGCCCGGATCCCGCCGAACGTCAGCATGGTGGCCGCGGACCTGGTGGGGTCGGCGATGCCCACCTTCACCGGCGAGGCGCTGTAGTTGGCCAGCAGCTCGCCCCAGGTCAGCTGCTTGTCCGGCCAGCCCGCCTGTTCGGCGGCCGGACGCACCATGGCGAGCACGACCGGGGAGCTGGCCACCGACGCCGAGGACTGCACCCGGTCGCCGTTCTCCTGGCTGGCCTTCACCACGCCCAACCAGACCGACGAGTCGGGGATCCACACGTTCGGGTTCCCGATCCGGCCGGCGTCTCCGGCCGCTAGCGCGGTGGCCACCTCGGCCGAGTCGACCGGGATCACCGTGATCTTGGTGCACTTGCCGAGCAGCCGGCCGCCCAGCAGGCCGCCGGATTTCTGGTCCACCTCGGCGGCGACCGTCCGCACCGCGGGCGCGATGTCGGGTGAGGCCGCCACGGAGATCTCGGTGGTGTCTCCGCAACCGGCCACCGAGCTGTAGGCGACCGCACCGCCGGCGACGACGACTACTAAGAGCAAGGGAACGAGGATGACCCGCCGAAAACGGCTGCGCCGGCGCACCGTGCGGCGGCGTACGAACGACTCCCGCTTCGATGAGTTGTCGGGCAGTGCCCGATGCCGGCCGGTTACCACGCGAAACCTTCCCAGACGTGCCGTTTCGCGCGAAGACTAAGGGAGGCCAGGTCGGACTTACTAGTCCGTGGACGGTTCGCGTGTGCTTGGTTACTCACTGTGATGTTCTGCCCTGTTAGGTGCTGCGTCAGTTTGATCGTTCATCCCGAGCCGTAGCCGGATCACGTGCCCGTGACTGGCGAACTCACCGTCGCCGTCCAGCATCCCGGTCACGCACTCGATCGTGGTGTCGTCGACCCGCCGCACGTGGAACGAGCTCTCCGCGATTACGGCGAGCAACGCCACGACGGCCCGGAACTGATGGCCGTAGTCCCGCCCCGTGGTATCGGCGCAGTCCAGCTCGAGGGTGCCGTCCTCGAGCAACCGGTAGGCGTTGATCCGGATCGGGCTGGTCTCCAGCGCACAGGCCTCGAGTAGGTGCGGCAGCAGATGGGCGTCGGCGTCCTCGGTCACCCACCCGGGCCGTCCCATGTGCTCGGCCAGCCGCTGCACCGCAGGCAGATACCCGGAAGCGGAGGCGATCCCGATCCCGCGGGTGTCGATGTCCCAGCGCGGCTTTGCGGTCATACGCCCAGCCTTACACCGACCTGGCCGGGCGGCTATACCCAGGTGAGGCGCGGGTTGCGTGGGGCTAGCTCGGGTCAGCTTGCGCCCAGCTCGAAGTCGACTCGGGTTAGCTCGCGGTGCGGAAGACCCGGCGGTAGTCGCTGGGCGGCACCCCGCGCCGGCGCACGAACTGCTCGCGCAACGCGGCCGCCGTGCCGAAACCGACCCTGCGGGCGATCGCGTCGATCGGCAGGTCGGTGGTCTCGAGCAGTTCCTCGGCTAGTTGCATGCGCTGGGCGAGCAACCAGGCGTGCGGCGTGGTGCCGGTGGCGTCCTTGAAGTTGCGGGCGAAGCTGCGCGGGCTCATCAACGCCCTGGCGGCCATCTGCTCGACGCTGAGTTGCTCGTCGATGTGCTCCCTGGCCCACCCGATCAGGTCCTGCAGCAGGTCGGACTCGCACTCGGGCACCGGGCGCGGGATGTACTGCGCCTGCCCACCGTCGCGGTGCGGCGGGACCACGATGTCCCTGGCGATCGAGGCCGCCACCTTCGCGCCGTACTCCCGGCGCAGCAGGTAGAGGCAGACGTCGACACCGGCCGAGCCACCGGCGCCGGTGAGCACCCGGCCCTCGTCGACGTACAGCACCGCGGGATCGAGCTTGACTTTCGGATACCGGTCGGCCAGCCGGTCGGCGACCCGCCAGTGCGTGGTGGCGCGCTTGCCGTCGAGCAGGCCGGCCGCGGCAAGCAGCATGGTGCCGTTGCAGAACCCGACCACGGTGGCGCCGCGTTCGTAGGCGGTGCGGACCGGCTCGATGAACTCCGCCGGCGGCTCCATGTCGAAGTCGTCCCACGGCAGCGCCAGCACTAGATCGGCCGACTCCACCGCGTCCATTCCCCGGTCGACGGTGAAGGTCAGTCCGAACGAGGTGCGGATCCGGCCGGGATGAGGCGTGGCCAGGGCGAAGTCGAAGCGGGGGAGCCCGATGTTGCTGCGGTCGTAGCCGAAGAACTCGGTGGCGACGCCGAGGCTGAACGCCCCGACGTGCTCGCTGACGATTGCGGTGACGGACCGAAAACCTGCCATGCCTACAGTGTGGCAGAAAAACTGCGATAGGGGGCAGTCCTGCCACTCCCGAGTTTCCGATCAGCGAGACATTCTTGACTCATGATTGCGATTAAGTGCCCGACACATGGCTCCCGGGTGCTGCTCTCCGAGCGGCACATTCGCCGCCTGGTCAACACCAAGCGGGGAATCTTCCTCGACGTCGAGTGCACCTGCGGCACTCACGTCCTGCTTCGTACCGGCCGCAAGGCGGCGGTGTCGGCCTAACCCGCCGGCACCTCGCCATAGGCACGGTAGCCCTCCTGCAACCAGCCACCGGCTCGGTCCAGGATCTCCAGCGCCACCTGGCGCAGCGGCTCGATATCGCCGGTGCAGATCACCGACCGGTGCGCGGCCAGCAGCCGGGCGTGCATCGCCGGCGCCGCGTCCACCAGCTGCCGGCCCAGCCACTTCCCGGTGCCCGGCCAGTGCCGGTGATCCAGCAGGTAGAGCTGTGCCGCGACGGAGAACACCTCGTTGCCGATGTAGACCAGCTCGGCCTGCTCGGTCGCACCCACCAGGTCGTCGATCAGGCTCGACAACCCATAGCGCCATTGCGTCCGCTCGTCCTCGGAGAGCTCGGCCGGACCCGCCTCCAGCAGTGCGCCGGCCTCGGCCGCGATCGTCGCGGCGATCCCGCCCGGATCGGTCAGCACCACGCCGCGCGCGGCGATGGTCGGCATCGTCGGGTGCCGGCGATCGCGATCCTTTCCGAAGTAGTGCCGCAGCGAGGCCTCGGTATGCACGAACAGCTCCACCAGCCAGTCGCCGTACCTGATCGTGTCCCGGTACGGCGCCGGCGGTCCCGGCACGAGGACCAGGATGTCCAGATCCGAGGTCGCGGTGCGGCGCGAGCTGAGCACGGTACCGCCGAGGAATGCGGCCAGCGCGTCCGGGAACGCGCTGGCGACCAGCGCCCGAGCGGCGGGTAGCGGTTCCATGCCGGCCTAGCTTGGCCGAATCGCGGCGGTCCCGCACCGGATTTGCCCGGGCGCCGGTTTGTCGCGATCGCCGGATAGGGTCCCGTCATGACGAATCCCGCTCGTGCGGCCCTGCTGATCCCCGGCGGGCTCCCGATCCACCAGGCCACTCTCGCATTCGCCGACATGGCCCTCGATCGCCGGGACTGCTACGTGCACCAGATGCGCTGGTCTCCACCCAGCCGGGTGGTGACCGACCTGGTGCCGTGGGTGCGGTCGCAGGTCGAGGCCGCCCTGGCAGCGCTGGCGGTCGATCGGCCGCAGGTGCGAACGCCGCTGCTGGTCGGCAAGTCCCTGGGCACGCTGGCGGCCCCGGTCGCGGCCGAGCTCGGCCTTCCGGCGATCTGGTTTACCCCGCTGTTCCACGAGCCCGAGCTGGCGGCCGGCTACCAGAGCCCGACCGCGCCGTGCCTGTTCGTGGGTGGCACCGCGGACGTCGCGTGGGACGGCGAGGCAGCGCGCAAGCTGTCCCCGCACGTGCTGGAAATCGACGGCGCCGACCATGGCATGTATGTGCCTGGCCCGCTGGCCGCATCCGGTGCGGTGTTCGGCCAGATCGGCACCGCGGTGGAGCGGTTCCTCGACGAGGTCATCTGGCCGTGACGGATCGGCCACTCGTCGGCATCGACGACATCGACCGGGCGGCGGAGCGGATCGCCGGGGTAGCGGTACGGACCCCGCTGGTGACCTGCGCCGTCCCGCAGCGGCGGCCCGGGACCCTGCTGATCAAGCCGGAGTCGTTGCAGCCGATCGGCGCGTTCAAGCTGCGCGGCGCCTATAACAAGATCGCGTCGCTGGATCCGGAGCAGCGGGGGAGGGGAGTGGTCGCGAGCTCCAGCGGCAACCACGCGCAGGCGGTCGCCTACGTGGCGTGCACGCTCGGCATCAAGGCCACGCTGGTCATCCCGGAAGGCGCGGCCGAGATCAAGATTGCGGCCACCCGTGCCTATGGCGCCGAGGTGGTGCTGGTGCCGCCGGACCAACGCGACACCAAGCCGCTCGAGCTGGCCGCGGAGCACGGCTACACGCTGGTGCCGCCGTACGACGACCCAGCAGTCATCGCCGGCACCGGAACCATCGGAGCCGAGATCGCCGCCGACCTGCCCGATGTGGATCTTGTCCTGGTCCCGGTCAGTGGGGGAGGGCTGATCAGCGGAATCGCCACCGCGATCAAGACCCGCTGCCCGCGGGCCAGGGTCATCGGGGTCGAGCCCGAGCTGGCCGCGGACGCGGCCGAGAGCTTCCGGCGCGGTCAGCGAGTCGAGTGGTCGCCGGAGCTGACGTTCCGCACCGCGGCCGACGGGTTGCGGGTAGCCGTCGTCGGCGAGTTGCCCTGGCTGCATATCCAGCGCTACGTCGACGACATCGTGACCGTCACCGAAGAGCAGATCCGCGACGCGGTCCGGCTGCTGGCCCGCTCGGCCCGGCTGGTCGCCGAGCCGAGCGGCGCGGTCGCCACCGCCGCCCACCTGGCCCATCCCGAGCTGTCCGCCGGCGGGACCACGGCAGCGGTGCTCAGCGGGGGCAACGTGGATCCGGCCCAGTACATCGAGATCCTGCGGGGCTGAACCCGTTGGCCCGGCTGGCGCAGACCCACGAGCTGACCGTGACCGGAGACCGGCTTCGCAAGCGGTACGTGTCCTGGGACCGTGGCGAGCACGAGCGGGAGTGGGCGGTGCTGTCGCTGCTGGCCACGCACGCGCCCGGTCTCGCACCGGAGCCGCTGAACGCCCGCCTTGACGCAGATCCGCCGTGGGTCGAGATGAACGTGCTGCCGGGGCGGCCGCTGACCGGTCGGCTTAGTCCCGAGCAGCTGGCCGCGCTCGAGGTCGCGCTGCGACGGCTGTGGTCGGTCCCGGTCGACGACCTGCCGGCGCGGCGACTGTCGCCGGCCGAGGCGCTCCGGGTCCGCACGACCTGGCTCGCCGCGGTCGGCCGGCCGGACGGGATCGCCGGCGCGGCGTTCGACGTCGCGCTCGAGCTGGTGACCGGGCCCGAGCTGGCCGACCTGGACCGCACCGAACCGCCGCCGGTGCTCGGCCACAGCGACCCGAACCTGGCCAACTACCTCTGGGACGGATCGCGGATTCGGATCGTGGACTTCGAGGACGCCGGGCGCTCCGACATCGCGTACGAGCTGGCCACGCTCGTCGAGCACATGTCCGCACGGGACACCGACTGGACCGGATTCTGCGCCCGGTTCGACGTGGATCAGGGGCGGCTGCATCAGGTTCGGCAGCTGTGCGCCGCGTTCTGGCTGTACTTCCTGCTACGGGACCGCACGTCGGCGGCCCGGCGGAACCCGCCCGAGGTCCTGGAGCGGCAGGCACGGCGGCTGCTCGATCTCGTCGACGACAGCCGTGCGAGGATGCCGAGATGACGTCGGTAGCGGTGATCGGGCTGGGCGCGATGGGCGGCCGGATCGCGGCGCGGCTGCTCGCCACCGGTCACGACATCACGGTGTGGAACCGCACGCCGGCCAAGGCGGAACCGTTCCTCGCGCAGGGTGCGCGGCTGGCCGGCACCCCGGCCGAGGCCACAGCAGCCGCGGATGCCGTGTTCGTGATGGTCGCGGACCCGGCCGCGCTCGCCGAGGTGACCGAGGGACCGGACGGGATCGCGGCGGGCGCCCGAGCCGGCACCACAGTGCTGCAGATGGCCACGGTCGGCGTCGGCCCGACCCGCCGGCTCACCGACGCGCTTCCGAACGGTGTCGACCTGCTCGACAGCCCGGTGCTGGGCAGCATCAGCGAGGTCGAGGCAGGCACGTTGCGGATCTTCGTCGGGGGAGAGTCGGCCGTGCTCGAGCGGTGGACACCGCTGCTGGCCGACCTCGGCACGCCGATGCACGTCGGTCCGATCGGTGCCGGCTCGGCCGCCAAGCTGGTCGCGAACAGCACGCTGTTCGGCACGCTCGGGGTGCTGGGCGAGGCACTCGGGCTGGCCCGGTCGCTCGGCCTGCCCGACGACGTTGCGTTCGACGTGCTCGCGACCACCCCGGTCGCGCCGCAGGCCGAGCGCCGCCGGCAGGCGATCGAGACCGGGCACTACCCGGTCCGCTTCGAGCTGGCGCTGGGCCGCAAGGACACCGGGCTGGTGACCTCGGCCGCGGCGGAGTCGGGCGCCGATCTCCGCCTCGCCGAAGCCGCCCGCAGCTGGTTCGCCGACGCGGACCGCGACGGGCTGGGGTCGCAGGACTACTCGTCGGTACTCGGCTACATCGCCGGGGCAGCCGGCCCGGTCGAGTCGGTCGGGCCGGCTGGGCCGGTCGGGCCGGACAGTTCGGACACGACTGCGTAGGCCCGCACCGGGAACGTGCCCATGCCGTGCACCAACGGTGGGGTCGCGGTGAACCGGAACCCATCTGGCGGCAGCTGATCCAGGCCGCGCATGTGCTCGACGATCGGTATTCCGGCGGCGAGCAGGACGGTGTGCGCGGGGCGCACCCCGCCGACCGTGTCGTCGATGTTCAGCGAGTCGATGCCGACCAGCGTGGCGCCCTGCTCGACCAGATGCTCGGCGGCGGCCTCGGTGAGGAACGGATGACCGCTGGTGTAGCCGTCGGTGCCCCAATGCCGGTCCCATCCGGTGTGCACGAGCACCGCCTTGCCAGCCACGTCGTGGTCGGCGACGGTGTCCCGATCGATCGCCCGCTGCGGGCTGCCGGTGACCCGGATCAGCAGGCCGGGCAGGTCGGCCACCTTGTGCAGCGGGATCCCGGCCAGGTCGGCGCCATCGGCGTAGCGGTGGAACGGGCTGTCCAGGTAGGTGCCGGTGTTCGCGACCATCGAGATCCGCCCGATCTGGAACTCGGTGCCCGGTGCATACACCGCGTGCGAGGCTTCCCGGCTGAGATGGTCGGTGATCTCCGGACCCGGCAGGCCGGGATAGGTGACCATGCCGGCCGTGATCGGGTGGCTGAGCTCGACCAGCATCACTGCTCCTTCGCCGGAGAACCTGTCGGATCGCACTGGTATTACTGCATTGCCGGCACGACGCGGACTAGTACCAGAGGTGTAGCGGATGAGGCTGCGGCTGTACGCGGACGAGGACGGATGGCTGACCGAGGCGCTGGAGACCGACCCGGAGGTCATGGCGCATCTCGGCGGGGTGATGCCACGGGAGAAGATCCCGGGTATCCACGAGCGCCGGGCCAAGAGCACCGCCGAGGAAGGCGGCTTCTACGTGATCATCCCGGACGAGGAGTCCGGCGCGGTCGGCACGGTCGGGATCTGGACGACGCAGTGGGACGGCGAGACGGTCTACGAGACCGGCTGGATGCTGCTGCCGGCGTTCCAGGGTCGCGGCATCGCGTCCCAGGCGCTGGCGCTGGTGCTGGACGAGGCTAAAACCGAGGGAAAGGTCGACGCGGTGCATGCCTGGCCGTCTGCGTCGAATCCGGGCTCGAACGGGCTGTGCCGCAGGTTCGGGTTCGAGCTGCTCGGTGAATGCGAGGTCGCCTACGCCGGGCCGATCCATGCCAACCACTGGCGGCTGGACATGACGAGGTATCAGCCAGGCTCAGTCGTCCCGATCCGATAATGGACATTATGTAGAGCTGAGTCGGGAGCGGGGCTTCTGCCCCTCCCCGAGAGCGGGTGGCCGCAACCGCGGCTTCCAACACCGATGGGCTCGGCTGCTTCCTGCCAACAGCCGAGCCCAAGCCACGGCTAGGTCCGAGTGCCGTGGCATTCACCGGTGATCTGTCTGAATCCCACGTAGAGCTTGCCAGTCCAGTTGATGTCGACCGTGCTGCCGCCGTCTCCGACCGTGTTACTGGCCCAGGTCGGCGTGTTGCCGTTGTAGACGACGAAGTTCCCGTCGCCCTGGTACACCGCACGGGTGCCACGTCCCACGGTGTTCGACGCCCAGCAGGTCCGGCCGGTGATGCCGGGCTTGGCGAGAGCGTAGAGGACGAGGTTCCCGTCGCTTTGCATGACGAGCCGCACCCGCTGGCTCAGCCGGCGAGGGTCGATGTTTCGCTCGATGTAGTCACTGCGGTGCGCCCACATGGTGTCTCCCCGTTCGAGCAGGGAGCCAAGATGGTCGGCACTGGCCGGCGTGGCAAGCGTAGTCGCCAGGGTCAGCGACAGCCCGAGCGCCGCGAGACCGGCGAAGAGCACACGCAGCGGGTAGTTCCTTGGATGGGACGCCATCGGCTGGTCCCCAATCTCGTAGGTGGCGGTCCCGCCCAGCGTGAGTCACGAGAATTGCCGGAAACTTCCGGAACCTATATACGCGCTGGTCCCGGGCCACTACGGACGGTGCCGCACGCCGAGCCCGGACGCCCCTCCCCTAGGCTCGGGCTATGCCAAGGACCACGACCTTCCTGATGTTCGTCGGCGAGCAGTGCGGCGGGCCGAGGAAGCGATTCAGCTGTACACGTCGCTGTTCAAGAACTCGGGCATCCTCAGCCTGCAGCGCTACGGGCCAGGCGAGGGTGAGCCGGAGGGAGCCGTCAAACACGCGGTGTTCACCCTGGACGGCCAGGAGTACATGGCGATCGACAGCGGGCGCGAGCACGCGTTCACGTTCACCCCGGCCGTGTCCATCTTCGTCACTTGCGAGTCCGAGGCCGAGGTCGACCGGCTCTACGCCACACTGTCCGACGGCGGGGCGGTGCTGATGGAGCTGGGCGACTACGGTTTCAGCACCAAGTTCGGCTGGGTGAACGACCGGTTCGGGGTGTCCTGGCAGCTCAACCTGCCGTAGCCACGCATCCGACGCCGGCTTGGTTGCCCCGACCGGTCCGCCTGAGTAGCGTGCGGGCCCTATGCGCGCGTTACGCACGCTCGCACGTGAGCTGGTCGCGCCGGGCCTGGTCGCGCTGGTCCTGACCGGATGCTCGAGCGGGACAACCCCGGTGGCCAGCCCGGCAAGCTCGAACGGCAGTGCCGGGCCGGCGTCGCAACCCGGCTCGACCCGGCCGGTCCCGTCGACCAGCGGCTCGCCCGAGGTAAGCCAGACCCGGCGCCCGCCCCCGGCCCAGCCCACCGCCACGACCGCCGCCCCGGCGCACTTCGGCATGGTCAGGCCGGCAGCGAGACTGCCGAGTGGCGCCCAATGCGCGACCTGGGTCCGAGCTCGGCCGATCAAGGAGAACAAGGGCGTCAACGCCACCGCGAACCGCGCCACCGGGCAGCGGGTCGACGGGTCACTGTTCGGGGGCGACACCGCCGAGGCCGCCCGCACCATCGCGCCACGGATCGACGGCAACTTCACCGGCAGCACGCAGCAGATCCTGCGCTGGACCGCGTGCAAGTGGGGCATCGACGAGAACATCGTGTATGCCCAGGCCGCGATCGAGAGCTGGTGGCGGCAGGACACACTCGGCGACTGGGACTCCGATGCCAGCGCCTGTGCACCCGGGCACCAGCTCGGGGCGGACGGGCGACCCGGCGAGTGTCCGCAGAGTTTCGGCATCATGCAGGACCGCTGGCCGTACATGAAGCAGGGCTGGCCCGGCTACGCTCGGTCGACCGCGATGAACGTTGACCTTGCCTACGGCATCTGGCAGGCGTGCTACGAGGGCTACGAGACCTGGCTCAACACCGTCGAGCGCGGGCAGACCTACCGGGCCGGCGACGCGTGGGGCTGCGTCGGCCGCTGGTTCTCCGGCCGCTGGCACACCGCTGCCGCCGAGGACTACGTGACCAAGGTCAAGCAGTACAAGGACCAGCAGATCTGGCGCACGCCGGACTTCCAGCAGCCTTAGATCACAACCGCCGCGCCGTATAGTGCCCTGATGCCGACGCTCACCGGTGACCTGGTCCGGCTCGACCCGCTGTCCATGGACCACACGCCCGGCCTGGCCACGGCGGCCGCGGAGTCACGCGAGCACTACGGCTACTCCCCCATCCCGGACGGCGTCGACCAGGCCGAGGCGTACGTGCGCACCGCCCTGGACGAGCAGCAACGGGGCGAGTCGATCCCCTACGCGGTCGTCGACCTGCGCCGCGATCGGATCGCCGGTTCGACCCGCTACCTGGACCTCGAATACTGGAGCGGCCCGCCGTGGATCACCGAGCCGGTCGCGGCGGCCGTCGCGCTCGGTGCGACCCCGACCGTGGCCGAGATCGGGCACACCTGGCTTGCTGCCAGCGCGCAGCGGACCGGGATCAACGTCGAGATGAAGCTGCTCATGCTCGGTCAGGCGTTCGACGCATGGAACTGCCTTCGGGTCAGTTTGAAGACCGATGCCCTCAACCAGCGCTCCCGGGCTGCGATCTCGGCGCTCGGAGCAACCTTCGAGGGTCTCCGCCGGGCCCACATGCCGGCCGCCGACGGCGGGATCCGGGACTCCGCGTACTACTCGATCCTGGCCGCCGAGTGGCCGAACGTGCAGGCCCACCTGCTGGCCCGGCTGGACCGCTACCGCTAGCCCCGGACCGCAGCGGTACCGCCCCTCCCCTCCTACCGGCGCGGCGGCTATGTGGAGCGGACGTCCACCAGCACACCGATCTTGTCGATCCGGTGCGGCGGGTTACCGAGCTCGTCGAAGTCGGTGAGGCCGGCGGCGATGTCCTCCGGGGTCGCGCAGGTGGAGACCGTGATCATGGGCTTGGTGGCCTTGCGACCCGGGTGCCCGGGAACCGGCGCCACCTGCAGGGCATAGGACTCCGGGTCGTGGAAGTCGATCCACAGTGATCCGGTGATCTCGTAGTCGTAGACCTTGCCGGCGTAGCTCACCAGGACGTGGTCGCCCTTGCGCAGCTCGGGCACCTTGCGTAACGGCCCACCGTGGCTGATCCGGTGCCCGGTGATGATGAGGTTGCCGATCTCACCCGGACCGACCCCGCCCTTGGAACCGAGCGAGGCGGCCAACCGGCCGGTGTCCTGGATCCTGGTGCCGGGCCGGTCGTCCGGGCCGCCGTTGTAGAAGACCGTGGTGCGCTTCACACCGATCTTCGGGATCCGGATGACCGCGCGGTCACCGACCTCGGCCGGCGGCGGTCGATCCGCCAGCGTGTCGCCGGACGGCTCGTCCGAGGGCGCCGCGGTAGCGCTCGGCGAATCGGACGGTGCTGCCGGGGCCTCCGAGGCGCTGCCCCCGCCGGGGCTCGCGCTGTTCCTGGTCGGTAAGTCGTCGATGAACTGCAGGTAGAGCCCGAACAGCAGACCGGTCACGGCAACCATGGCCAGCAGGATCATCAGTCCTGGATGGCCGGAACGCCGGCGTTGATCCCACTCGTAGGAGCTTCTATCCATACCAGCGGCTTTCCTCGGAGCTTCCTGCTTCGTCAGTCAATAGACGCGCTGAAAGTGCAACTAGGTTCAACAAACCGCCGGCTCAGCCGGCCAGTACCGCTAGCCGCTCGATCGAGATGGCCGAGGTCAGGCAGCGTTCCTTGGCGTCGGCGAGCAGCCGACTGGTCCAGTCGGTCAGGCCGCCGTCGCCGAGATCGGCCAGTTGGCCGTCGTGCAAAGCTCCGATGCCCAGCGCGTGCGAGGTGTAATAGCCCCGCGCGTGAGTGCGTGAGGTGTCCGGCAGCACCGTCACGTTCGGCGCGATCCGGGCAACCTCGGGCAGCAGCTCGTCCAGTCGCTCGTCCACCGCGTTCCGGCGGAACGTGGACACGGTCAGCTCCACCGCGGCCGACGGCGCGATCGTGGCCACCGCGGCCGCATAGAACCGCAGGTGATCGACGATCATCTCGGCCTCGGTCCGCCCCGATCCCCGGTCGCGGCCGCTGGAGACCAGCGCGAACAGCGCGAAGTGCGCGAACTGCCCCGGTCCGTCGAACACCTGGCCACGGATCACCCGATGCGCCGCAGCCAGGTCGACCCGGCCGACCATGCGGCGATCCGCGGACCGGCGGACGGCTGCCTCGACCGCCAGCGGGTTGGTCGGATCGCTGACCACCTCGGTGCCGCGGACCGTGCTGATCACCCGGTTCTGATCGAGTGTGCCGAGCGCGGCCGTGGTGCCCAGTGGCGCCACCGGCGAGAGCACTACCCCGGCGAACCGTTCGGGCAGCAGCGACCACAGCCGGTTCTCCACCTCGGCGAGCAGCCGCGGATCGGCCGCGGCCGGCCGGACGAACCGGTCGTGCCGCCACCGCTGTACGAGCCTGGCCGGGGTAACCGCCTGGGCCCGGCTTCTGGCCACGTCCAGCATCAGGGTCTGCAGATCGGTCGGGGGCAGCGTGACCCGCAGCACCGGCTCGGCCTCGGCCGGAAGGCTGGCCCAGACCCTGCGCTGCGGGGGTCGCGCTTCGTGATCCGCCGGCATCGGTCCATCCTGTCCTCGGCCCGCATCCGGGCGCACGTGGATTTACCCCGCTTCGTTCCTGACCAGCCTGCTGTCGTTCCTGATGCTGGCCGCCGGGGTGTACTTCTTGATCGTCGTGCCCTACCAGCGATGGAAGCGGAGGCGGGGCGAAGGCGACACCGAGTTCGAGGACATCTCGGACGAGACCGAGGAGCTGCGCGAGATCCGCGACCTGCTCGCTGCCCGCGGCGGCCGCACCTGACCCGACCGCCCTCCCCCAACCCCTTCCCGATCATTACTGGCGGTGTGTGCAATTGATCACCCAGTTTGGGCGTTTTGTCTGCGCAAACTACCGGTAATGATCGGGAGGGGTGCGTGGCTTAGGCTGCGGGCATGTCTGACGTGGTGCTGCCGCGGCGTGCGCGGGTCGTGGTGATCGGTGGCGGGGTTATCGGCTGCTCGGTGGCCTATCACCTGGCACATCTCGGGCAGGACGTGGTGCTGCTGGAGCGGGACCGGTTGACCTCCGGGACGACCTGGCACGCGGCCGGGCTCATGGTCACGTTCGGGTCGTTCTCCGAGACCTCCATGGAGATGCGCAAGTACACCCGCGATCTCTACTCCCGGCTCGAAGCGGAGACCGGCCAGGCGACCGGGTTCATGCCGGTCGGGTTCATCGAGGTGGCCGCCGACGAAGACCGGCTCGAGGAGTACCGGCGGGTCTCGGCATTCAACCGGTATCTCGGTGTGGACATCCACGAGATCTCGCCCAAGGAGGTTGGCGAACTCTTCCCGCTAGCCCGCACCGACGACCTGCTGGCCGGGTACTACGTGCCCGAGGACGGCCGGGCCAACCCGGTGGACGCGACCATGGCGCTGGCCAAGGGCGCTCGCCTGGCCGGGGCGAAGATCTTCGAGGGCGTTCCGGTCCAGGACGTGCTGATCGGCAACCGTGCCGGCCGTCGCGAGGTGACCGGGGTGCGCACCGCCTACGGCGACATCGAGGCCGAGTTCGTGGTGAACTGCGCCGGGATGTGGGCCCGCCAGCTGGGGGCCAAGTCCGGGATCAACATCCCGCTGCAGGCCGCTGAGCACTACTACCTGCTCACCGAGGAGATCCCGGAGATCTCCAAGTCCTGGCCGGTGCTGGAAGACCCGGGCTCGTACGGGTACTTCAGGGAAGAGGGCGGCGGCCTGATGCTCGGGCTGTTCGAGCCGGTCTGCGCGCCCTGGCAGGTGGGCGGGATCCCGGAGGATTTCTCGTTCGGAGAGCTGCCGCCGGACTGGGACCGGATGGGTCCCTACCTGGAAAAGGCCATGCAGCGGGTCCCGATCTCGATGGAGGTCGGGCTGAAGAAGTTCTTCTGCGGCCCCGAGTCGTTCACCCCCGACCTACAGCCGATCGTCGGCGAGGCGCCCGAGGTCAAGAACTACTTCGTGGCCGCCGGGCTGAACTCGATCGGCATCCTCACCGGTGGCGGGCTCGGCCGGGCGCTGGCGCACTGGATCGTCGACGGCCGCCCGGACATCGACGTCACCGGGTTCAACATCGACCGGTTGCACACCTACCAGGCCAACCCGGAGTACCTGAGCTCGCGGATCGTCGAGTCGCTCGGCACGGTCTACCAGACCCACTACCCGACCAAGTCGATGCAGACCGCCCGCGGCGCCAAGAAGCCGGTCTGGTACGACCGGCTGGCCGCCCGTGGCGCCTACTTCCGCGACGTCAGCGGCTGGGAGAGCCCGGACTGGTACGCCCCGGCCGGCGTCGAGCCGAAGGTCGAGAAGCTATCCTGGGGGCGGATGAACTGGTTCCCCTACTGGGAGGCCGAGCACCACGCCACCCGCGAGGGCGTCATCTGCATGGACATGTCGTTCATGGCCAAGTTCCTGGTGCAGGGCGAGGACGCCGGACGGTTCCTCAACCGGCTGTCGGCCAACCAGGTCGACGCCGAGCCCGGGATGATCACCTATACCCAGTGGCTGAACGAGGGCGGCACGCTGGAAGCCGACCTGACCGTGACCAAGCTCGACGACCAGCGCTACTGGGTGGTCGCGTCGGACACCACGCACCGGCACGTCGACACCTGGATGCGCCGGCACCTCTCCCCCGGCACGCACGCGTTCGTCACCGACGTCACCTCCGGGCACGCCCAGATCAACGTGCAGGGCCCGCGGTCCCGCGAGCTCATGCAGGCGCTCACCACCGCGGACATGTCGAACGAGGCGTTCCCGTTCCGGACCGCGCGCTACATCGACATCGGCTTCGCCCGGGTGCTGTGCATCCGGATCACCTACCTGGGCGAGCTCGGCTACGAGCTCTACATTCCGGCCGAGCAGGCCATGCACGTCTACGACCGGCTGGTCGAGGCCGGCGAGTCGGTCGGCCTGCGGCACGCCGGACTCAAGGCGCTGGCCAGCCTGCGGATGGAGAAGGCGTACCGGGACTACGGCCACGACATCGACAACACCGACTCGGTGCTGGAGGCCGGCCTCGGTTTCGCGGTCGATCTCACCAAGCCGGACGGTTTCATCGGCCGGGACGCGGTCGCGGCTCGCAAGGCCGAAGGGCCGCTGACCCGGCGGCTGGTCCAGATCCTGGTGCAGGATCCGCAGCCGATGATGTATCACGCCGAGCCGGTGTTCCGGGACGGCAAGCCGGTCGGCTATGTGCGGGCGGCCTCGTACGGGTTCACGCTCGGCGGCGCAGTCGGGTTGGTGATGGTCGAGGCCGGCGAACCGGTGGACAAGGCCTACCTCGACAGTGGCGAGTGGGAGGTCGACATCGCCGGCCGGCTCTATCCGGTTCGAGCGGCGCTGCAGCCGATGTACGACCCGAAAATGCTGCGGATCAAGAGCTAGCCTGTCACCGGACGCCACCCCAACCGGTTGGAGGTCAGGTGCACGACGCGATGATCGTGCTGCACGCGACCGCCGGTGTCGTAGGGTTCGTCGCCGCGCTGTTCGTGCTCGGGCTGGACACGGTCCGCTCGGTTTGGCTCGCGTTCTACGTCGGCGGCATTGTCGGCATGACCGGGTTCGTCGCCGCCGCGGTGGCGGCCGGCTGGCCGGACCACGACACCGGCACCCGGATCACGTTCGGGGCATTGCTCGGCCTGGCCGGG
>JAKEEW010000352.1 GCA_022616375.1 Sporichthyaceae bacterium | reverse complement strand
ACTGAGGTAGCCGACCAGCCCACCGGTCAGCGGCGGTAGATCGGGCCTGGCCGGCGTTCGCAAGGCGGCGGTGGTCGCGCGCAGCACGGTCAACGGGTCACCGCTGCCCGGCACCGCCGGTGGCGGCGTGCCGAGCCATACGGCCTGGCCGTCCCGCTCGGTCAGGGTCGCGGTGCTGCGGACCCCGACGAAGGAGTAGCGCGACCACATCCCGCCGTGCTCCGCGCTCTCCAGCAGGAACGTGCCGGGTCGCTCGCCGGCCAGCTTGCGGTAGAGCCCGACCGGGGTGTCGCCGTCGGCGAGCAGCCGCCGGGTCAGCGGGACGACCCGGTGGGTCGCGCTCGCCGCGAGGAAGCCGTCCAGATCCGGGGTTACCGTGCCGGTGGTCATCAGGCCGTGTCTCCTAGGTTCCGGTCAGTCGCAAGTGGCGTTCGTCGAAGCAGGACGCCGCGCCGGTGTGGCAGGCCGGGCCGTGCTGGTCAACCTTGATCAGGACGGCATCGCCGTCGCAGTCGAGCGCGATCTCCTTGACCCACTGGCGGTTCCCCGAGGTCTCGCCCTTGACCCAGTAGGCCTGCCGGCTACGGCTGTAGTAGGTCGCCCTACCGGTCGCCAGGGTACGGCGCAGCGCTTCGGCATCCATCCACGCCAGCATCAAGACCGCCCCGGTATCCCACTGCTGGGCGATCACCGGCACCAGCCCATCCGGACCCGGGCGCACCGACTCGACAAGCTCCAGGCCTCCGGTCGGGCCCGCGTGCTCAGCCATCCGGCAATTCTGCCGGTCCAGGCTAGTGATCATGGCGGAATTGCGACCCGGACCTTTGCGATATCCGCACTAACGGCGGGATATCAAGATTGGCGGCCATGACCCACGTTCACCATTTCACCTACGGGCCGCTGACCCCGTTGTTCGCGTACATCATGTCGTGCGTGGGCTCGGCCCTCGAGCTGCTGTGCACGTCCAGGGCACGCGCGGTGACCGGGGCGGCGCGGATGCGCTGGCTGCTGGTCGCGGCCGTGTCGATCGGCGGCACCGGAATCTGGGTCATGCACTTCATCGCGATGCTCGGGTTCACCGTGGACGGCTCGGCGGTCCGCTACGACGTCCTGATGACCATGGCCAGCATGGGCGTGGCCGTCGCCATCGTCGGGGTGGGGCTGTGCATCGTCGGGTTCGGTGGGCAGCGCGCGAGTGCCCTGCTGACCGGTGGCGTGATCACCGGCATCGGCGTTGCCTGTATGCACTAACTCGGAATGGCCGCGGTTCAGCTGACCGGCACCGTGCTCTACGACGCGCTGCTGGTGACCGCATCGGTAGTGATCGCGGCGGTGGCGGCGACCGTCGCGCTGTGGTTCACGGTCCGGGTTAGGGGCGGCTGGGCAACCACTGCGGCCGCACTGATCATGGGCGTCGCGGTCAACGGCATGCATTTCACCGGGATGGCTTCGGTTAGCGTCCGGTTGGACCGACCGGACCGGGTGCTCGACGGTGCCAGCGCGCTGGAGTTCCTGCTGCCGCTCATCATCGGAATCGGCGTGGTGTCCGGCCTGCTGCTCGGGATCATCTCGATGTCGCCGAACGAGGACGAGCTGCGGATCGACGCCGAGTGGCGGGAGCGGATCAACGCCAGACTGCGGGCCCAGGCCGCCGTGGCGCGGGCCCGCCAGGCCAGCGCACCGTCCATGCCCAACCAGCCGGGCGGGCACACCGGGCCGGCGCGAACGGTCAGCCGGAGGATGAGGACGCGGGCTCGGCATTCCGAAGACCGACACCGCCACCGCGCTCACGCAACTAGCCACGCGCTGGGGCTAGCTGCGCCCTTTGCCAATCCAGGCCTTGGGTGTGTCTCCCAAGTCGTCGGCGGCGCGGATCGCCGCCCAGGCGACGACCGGCTGCGAAGTCGAGAGTCGCCATAGCTCCACTATCGACTCCTCCTTCGCCTT
>JAKEEW010000351.1 GCA_022616375.1 Sporichthyaceae bacterium | reverse complement strand
TGGCCCACCGCTGTCGAGCGGATGACCCGCATTCGGCGGATATCCAGCGCTCACGCGTTCGCACAGCGTGTGCGCAGCATGGCTCGCAACGGGCCGGACGTCAAGGGTTCAATGGCCAAGCCGTCCGTAGTAATCACGAATTTTACTACTCACCACGCTTTCGCCGGGCGAGTTACCACGTGTGGATACTCGATCGTGTCTAGATCGTGTCTAGATCACGTCCGCCCGGCTGATCAGCCAGTTTCCCCCGTCCCGCACGGCGGTGACCCGGATTCGGCTCAGATCGATCTTGGGCGAGCTAAGCAGGGCACTGCTGGTGGTCCTATTTATGTAGACCAGCGCGACAACCTGGTCCGGGGCGGCCGAAACGATCGAGGAACCGGCCAGCTCCGCGGTGACCACCAGCTGCTGATCGATCGCCCGTGGCGAGATCACCTTGGTGGAGGTCTCCAGGTACTGGGAACGCAACGGTTCGGCCAGCCGGCCGGCCGCGTTCTGGAAGTCCGCGCTCAGGTGCCGGTAGTCGTACGAGAGCAGGGCCGGGGCAGCGGCCTGCACCGCGGCGGTCGCCTCGAGCCGGGCCCGGGAGATCTGGCCGGCGTGATAGGCCTGGTAGCCGAGCGCGCCCACCATGATCGAGATCAGCGTGATCGCGATGCCTAGACCGGTCACCATCAGCCGGCGGCGGCGCGCGACCGACATCCCGACCAAGATCGCGGGAGGTACGAAGCCGCCCACCGGCGGCCGGACGGCCTCCCCGTCGGCCGGGTTCTCCAGGCCGGGCCCGGTGCCGGCTGCCTGCCTGGCGGCCGGGTCAGCCGAACCTGGCCGGGTCAGCTCCGCGGGTGCGGTAGGGGTGGACCGCTCCGAGGCGGACACCGCGGCGGCAAGCGCCGTCTCGACCGATGCGATCGGTCCGATCGTCACAATCCGTTCCTCGGCGACCGGCTGACCAGCTCGGTTGGGCGGCCAGGCCGGCGCGGCGCGCTCGGCCAGCGTGGCCAGCTCGGCGAGCTCGGCGGCGAGCTCGGATGCCTTCATTGCGGCTCGAGGCTTGGGCGGAAGCAGCCGAACCCCTTCCCCGTCGTCGGCCAGGTCACCGGCCGGCTGGGTCGCGGTCCGGCCCAGGCCGACTCTCGGCATGCCGAGCCTGGGGGTGTCGGCGTCGAGATCGCCCGGTGCCTCCGCCGTCACCGCCTGCGCCGTCGTCGCCTCGGACTTGATCGGGTCCGCCTTGATCGGGTCCGCCTTGATCGGGTCCGCCTTGATCGGGTCCGCCGAGAGCTGGTCTACCGAGAACTGGGCGACCTGGATCTGGTCGGCCACGATCTGGTCCTCCGGCCCGCGGTCGCCGGCCAGGATCCGATCCACCAACGCGAGGTCTCCGGCCAGCAACCGGTCCATCGGCGCGGACTCGTCCGGCCGGGCTTGGTCGGCC
>JAKEEW010000039.1 GCA_022616375.1 Sporichthyaceae bacterium | reverse complement strand
GTTCGGATCACATACCGCCCGCCGTCCAGCGAGTGGTCCTCAGCCTTGACCGGCGCGTCCTCACCCTTCAACGCCTTGTCCTCATCCCAGCTGTAACCCGGGACCTCCTCGACCCAGCCCGTGCACAACGAGTGCACCCGCAGCCGGCCGGACGCGAGCAGCGACGACACCGTGCGGATCCCGTCCAACACCGAGTTGTCGGCCAGCGTCGGGGTCAGCCCGTCGCGGTACAGCTGGGTGACGAACGACGCCGCCGACGGGTCGACCACGGTCCACTCCGGCCGAACCCCGGTCAGGGACGTGCCCGGCACCGGGAGCTCGTCGAGCCAGCCGCGCAGCCGCTGCGAGTACTCGACGTCGGTCAGCTGCCGGTGCGCCAGCCTGCTGTCGTAGCGCCACTCGTTGGTCAGGTACAGGCGGTTGTCGACACCCAGGCCGAGAACCAGCGCGGCGAACGGGTTCACGGTGCCGTAGTCGACACCGAGGCCGATCCACCGGGCGATGGCGGGCAGCTCGTCAACCACGTGCCGGGCCGGGTCCCACATGTCGTAGATCGCGCCCTCGGCCAGGCACCACTGGCCGAGGATGAACCGCCGGTACCACAGGCCGACGTATTCGAGCTTGAGCGCCTTGACGTACGCCGGGTCCAGCGCCGGGTTGTCGGCCAGGGTGAAGTGCCACGACCGCAGGTCCAGCTCGCCGGCGCGCAGCAGGAACTTCTTCCGCAGCCAGTGCCCGGGCCCGTCCGGGTTCGTGGTGGCGAACAACTGGGCGCCCGGGACTGAGAGGCGGGCGAGCAGCTGGTTCCAGAACGCCTCCGGCAGCAGCGTCGCCTCGTCGACGTAGGCGCCGGCGCAGGTGAGGCCGCGGAGCCGGCCTTCGGCGCGGGCGTCGTTGGCGGTGATGACCTCGATGTGCCGGCCGAGGATCGTCGCCGTGGATGCGCCGCGGGTGTACTTCACGAGCGCGCAGACCGGGCCGGTGATTGCCGGATCCATGAGCGGGCCGAACACGTTGCGGGCGACGGTGTCCAGCGTCTTGCCGCACACGATCAGGTGCCCGCCGCGCGGCGCCGACGCCACGAACATCAGGAACCGGAGAAGGCTCGCGATGGTCTTGCCGGAGCGCACCGCACCGGACCAGACGTTGATCCGCGCCGTGGAATGCGCGATCGACCGTTCCTGCGC
>JAKEEW010000350.1 GCA_022616375.1 Sporichthyaceae bacterium | reverse complement strand
GGCCAGACACCGGTCACGCTCGCTGGCGAGCGCGTGGGCCGTGAGAGCGATGATCGGCAGATTCCGCCCGCGGTCGGTCGCCCGGATCTCCCGGGTCGCGGCGAGACCGTCCAACTCGGGCATCTGCATGTCCATCAGCACGACGTCGAACCGGTTGGCGGCGACGGCGGTCACCGCCAGCCGGCCATTCTCGACCACCGTCACGTCGTGGCCTCGGCGTCGCAGCACGGCCGCGGCGACTTCCTGGTTGACCGGGTTGTCCTCGGCCACCAGGACCCGGAGCTTGCGACGAGTTTCCTCGATCGAGTGCCGGGTAACCAATCCGCGGTTGGCCGATGCAACCCCCTCCGCCAAAACCGAGGTGGTCGCTTCGAGCAGGTCGGCCCGACCGACCGGCTTGACCAGATATCCGTCGATTCCCAAGGTCCGGCACCGTTGCGCGTCACCCCGTCGGCCGGCCGACGTGAGCATGATCAGCCTGAGCCCGGGGAGCCCCTGGTCGGCCCGCACCGCCTCGGCCAACTGGAACCCGTCCTGGTCGGGCATGCAGGCGTCGATCAGCGCCAGTTGGTAGGGCCGCCCGCTAGCGGCGGCAAGGCGCAGGCGCTCGAGCGCGTCGGCGGTCCCGGTCGCTTCGTCCAGATGGCAGCCGACCGGCGCGAGCAGCTCTCGAATCACCCGACGGTTGGTGGGATTGTCGTCCACCACCAGCCCGCGAACCGCCCGTAACACGCCGACGTCGTGCAGTTCCGGGCCATCGTCAGCCGCTGGCTCGGCCGGCATCTGAATGTCGAAGCTGAACTCGCTCCCGCGACCCGGCTGGCTGGATACCACGATGTCTCCGCCCATCAGCCGCACCAGTCGCCGGCTGATCACCAGCCCCAGTCCGGTGCCGCCATAGCGCCGGGTAGTCGAAGCGTCCGCCTGGCTGAACTCCTCGAATAGCCGCGGCAGGTGCTCAGGCGTGATGCCGATCCCGGAGTCGCGCACGGTGAACTGGACTCGGGGCGAGCCCTCGATCTCGCCGACGACCGCGACCTTGACCACCACGTCACCCTCGTGGGTGAACTTGATCGCGTTGCCCACGAGGTTGGTCAGCACCTGCCGCAGCCGCCCGGGATCCCCCCGGACCCGTCGCGGAACGGCCACGTCGACATCGCAGATCAACTCGATCTCACCCTCCGACGCGCGCACGCTCAGCAAGCGGGTGACCGACTCGACCAGGGCAGGCAGGTCGAAGGGGATCTCTTCGAGGTCCAACCGATCGGCCTCGATTTTGGAGAAATCCAGGATGTCATTGATGATGGTGAGCAACGCTTCCGCCGAATGCTGAACCATGAGGAGCGAGCGTCGCTGGTCCGGGGCGAGCTCGGTGCCCAGCACGACTTCGGTCATGCCCAAGATTCCGTTCATCGGCGTCCGGATCTCATGACTCATGTTGGCCAGGAACGCGCTGCGGGCCCGGGCGGTACGTTCGGCCGCGTCGCGGGCCTCGCGGAGCAGCACCTCGGCATGAACCCGG
>JAKEEW010000349.1 GCA_022616375.1 Sporichthyaceae bacterium | reverse complement strand
GGCCGTCAGGGGCCGCTCGCGCTCAAGCCGGCCTACGAGCCGGTCGTGCAGGCCTTCGCCGGTCTCATGCAGATGAACGCCGCCGAGGGGGACCCACCCACGCGCATCGGCGTCTCGGCGCTCGATTACGGCACGGGGATGTGGACGGCCATCGGCGCGCTGGCCGGGCTCTTCCGGCGCGCCCAGACGGGACTGGGGTGCGTCGTGGATTCATTCCTGCTCGAGACGGGCCTGGCCTGGCTCAAGGGGTCCCATCGCGCTCCTCAAGACCACCGGCGCGGTGCCCGACCGTCATCGCACGGGCAGCGGCCGGCTCATCCCGTTTCAGGCCTTCGAGACGAAAACGGGCCCCATCCTCGTCGCCGCCGGCAACGACCGGCTCTTCGCCAAGCTGGCCGGCGTGCTGGGCCGCCCCGAGTGGGCGACCGAGGCGCGCTTCACGAGCAATGCGGCCCGTCAGGCCAACAAGACGGAGCTGCTGGGCCAGATCGGGGAGATCCTGCTCACGCGCAGCAAGGGCGAGTGGATCGACATGCTGGAGGCCGCCGGCGTGCCGTGCGCGCCGATCAACAGCCTGCCCGAGGTGCTGGCCCAGCCGCAGACCGAGGCGATCGGGATGCTGCAGCCGGTGCCGGGCGACGAGGTGCCCCTGGTTGGGCTGCCGCTCTCGTTCAACGGCGTCCGGCCCACGATCCGCCGGGCACCGCCGAAGATCGGCGAGCACAACGACGAGATTCTCCCCAAGGATCGGTGAGCGTAGGGGTGTCGCTACGAGTCGACGCTTGAAGCCGGTCCGCCGGCTGAGGTAGAGATAGGCCCGTGAGTCCCACCGAGTACCAGGAGCTCGTCGAGTTTCTCGGGCGCCGGTTTGATGAGGTCGATCACCGGTTTGACCAGGTCGATCACCGGTTTGACCAGGTCGACCGCCGGTTTGATCAGGTCGATCGCCGGTTCAGCGAGGTCGATCGCCGGTTCAGCGATATTGATCACCGGTTTGATGAGGTCGATCGTCGGTTCACAGATATCGATCGCCGGTTCGACGAGGTCGACGGCCGATTCATCGGCCTGGACATCCGGATCGCCGGAATCGACGGCCGGATCGCCGGCCTGGACGGCCGCGTTGCCGAGTTGGACGGCCGCGTTGCCGAGCTGAACGGCCGCGTCACCGAGCTGAACGGCCGCGTCGCGGGGCTGGACGCCCGGCTCACCGCGCTGGAGGACCGGTTCACCGAGTTCCGCCTCGAGATGCTCGGGCACCTCGACGAGATCTATCGTCGCTTCGAGCGTCT
>JAKEEW010000348.1 GCA_022616375.1 Sporichthyaceae bacterium | reverse complement strand
GGACTGCCGCCATAGGGTGTGTCTCCCAAGTCTTGGTGGATGCGGGCGGCGATCCAGACGGCGTCCGGCAAGGCGAAGGATGAGTCGATAGTGGAGCTATGCCGACTCTCGACTTCGCAGCCGGTCGTCGCCTGGGCGGCGATCCGCGCCGCCGACGACTTGGGAGACACACCCTAGTCCCAGAGACTGAAGTCCTGGGGCCGAGTCGTCGGCGGACCGGTCGGCGGACCGGTCGGCGGACCAGTGGGCGAGCCAGTCGGCGAGCCGGTAGGGGTCGGATCCTCGGTCGGCTCGATCGTCGGCTCCGGCGGGTCCGGCACGATCGTGGGGGTCGGCGGCGGCGGCGGGCCCAGGCTCGGGACGGTTTCGCCGATCGGCAGGTATGGCAGGAAGTGCGTCTCTTCCATGCCCTCGAGCGCCTTGGTCATGTAATCGGTCCAGATCAAGGTGGGGTAACCGCCACCGGCGATCAGGCTCGGATCGGTGCCGAAGCCCTCCAACAGGTCCTGGTCCCGACCGTCCTTGCGCCAGATCGCCACCGTGGTCGCCAGCTGGTTCGGCGTATAGCCGGAGAACCAGATGCTCACACCCTCGTGGTTGCCGGTCTTGCCGGCCGCCTCCCGGCCCAGCGCCATGGCCCGGAAACCGGTGCCGTCCGGGCTGATCACACCCTGCAGGGCGGCGTTGACGTTGTTGATCACGTCGGGGTCGAACACCTGGCGGACCGGTTCCGGCAGCTTCAGGTCGACCAGCGAGCCGTCGGCCCGGCGGACCTCCTTGACCAGGTGCGGCTTGATCCGGGTGCCGCCGTTGGCGAACGTGGCGTAGGCCCCGGCCATGTCGACCACCCGCGGCGCGGAGATACCGATCACGATGCCGGCGTTCGGGTCCTCGAAGCCCGGGGTGGTCTCTGGAATCCCGGCGTCGATCGCGGCCTGCCGGATCTTGCGCGGGCCGAGCTTGGAGGCCATGTCCACGAACACCGTGTTGATCGATTTCTTGGCTGCGAACATCAGGTTCTGATCGCCCCAGTCGGTGTCGCCCTGGTTGCGCACCGGCCGGCCCTGCTTGACCTCGAGCGGGCTGTTGCCGTCGAAGTAGTTACCCTCCAGCGACCAGTTGTTGACCAGCGCCGCGGCCAAGCCGAAGATCTTGAACGTGGAGCCGGGACGGACCTGCGCCTCGGTGGCGCCGTTCCACTGATACTTCAGGTAATCCAGCCCGCCGATCATCGCCCGGATCTCGCCGGTGGGCGCGTCCACCGACACCAGGCCGATGTGCGCATCCTTGCTGCCCTTGCCCCCCGGCCAGTGGTTCTTGACCGCGTTGTAGGCCGCGCTCTGCATGCTCCGGTCGATCGTGGTGACGATCCGCAACCCGCCGGTCTTGATCTCCTCGTCGGAGATGCCGGCCGCGTTCAGCTCTTCCTCGACCGCGCTGATCACGTATCCCCGGGTACCGGCGTACCGGTTGGACGGCTCCCACTGCTTGATCTTCGGGAACTCGGCCTCGTCCCGGTCCTCGGACGACAGCGTGCCGGTCTCGACCATGCTGTTGAGCACGTACGTCCAGCGGTCCTTGAGCTGATCGAGGTTCTTGTCCGGGTTGTAGAGGTTCTCCGGAGACCGGATCACGGCGGCCAGCACCGCGGCCTGCTCGAGCGACAGGCCGCCGACCGACGACTTGCCGAAGTACGCCCGGGCCGCGGTCTCCACCCCGTAGGCACCGCGACCGAAGTAGGTCTGGTTCAGGTAGTCCTCGAGGATCTGGTCCTTGGTGTAGACCTGATCGATCTTGATCGCGTAGAAGAACTCCTTGACCTTCCTGGACAGGGTGCGCTCCTGGTTGGTGAACGCCTGCTTCGCGTACTGCTGGGTGATCGTCGAGCCACCCTGGGTCGGGCCACCGGTCAGGTTGTTCAGGAACGCGCGCGCGATACCGCGCGGCGAGATGCCCTTGTCGGAGTAGAACGTGCGGTTCTCCGCCGCGATCACCGCATCCTGCAGGTGCTGCGGGATGTCCACCAGGTGCACGATCTCACGGTTGGTCGGCCCGAGCCGGGTCATCTCCCCCTTGCCGTCGGCGTAGTACATGATGCTGGTCTGCTGCGCCGAGATCGCGTTCAGTGCGGGCGGGTCAATGGCGTTGTAGAGCACGATGAACGCCAGCATCATCATCATGACCCACGCCATGGCCAGCGAGGTCACGTGCCGCCAGGACGGCACCCAGCGGTGCCAGCCCTGCTTACCCGAACGCGGGTAGTCGATCAGACGGCGCTTGGCCGGACCGGGCCGGCGCGTGTACCTGCCCGGACCGCCTGGGCCACCGGGACCTCCCGGTCCACCAGGGCCGGGACCACCTGGACCGCCGGGTCCACCTGGACCGCCCGGACCACCGGGTCCACCTGGACCGCCCGGCGGACGACCGGGCCCACCCGGCCAACCTGGACCTCCCGGTCCGCCTGGACCGCCACCCGGACCACCGGGACCTCCTGGACCACCCGGTCCGCCGGGACCCCGGCCCGAGCCATTGGGCGGCGAGAAGCCACCAGGGCCACCGGCTCCGCCCGGGCCGCCCGGGCCTGGACCGGGCCGGGCCGGGCCGTATCCGGCGTCCGGATGCCCTGGCCCGTTCCCGCCGTATCCCGCCCGTGGGTCGCGTGATCCGCCCCTCCGGCCAAGGCGGCCGGCAGGGCCGGCGGCCGCCGATGGCAGCAGCCCGGTCGGACCGTAGTCCGCACCCGGTGCGCCGGCCAGCAACGGATCCGGGACGGCTGCGCCGGCAGCGCGGGCTCGCCGGGCACTAGGGCCGAGGCTGCTCAGCAGCGCACCCATCCGCCCGGTCAGCGTGTCGTCCTTGTGCGAGCCGGCAACCCGGCCGCGCCCGAACAGGTCGATGTCGCCGGAGGTGTCCGAGCCGGTTGGTTCGACGCGGCGCCGCCGGCCAGTGCCCGGACCGACCGGCAAGCTCGGGCTGCCCGGCACGCTCGGCCCAGCCGGCCGGGCCGGCGGGTCAGGACGGTCACCGTACGGATCGGTGGCCGGCCGTCGCGGCTGCCCGGGCAGCGGGCCCGGACGCAGTAAGCCGGGACGGCCACCAGCGGGCTGGGCCGGACCAGCGGAGTGCCGGCCCCGGCCAGGTGATCCGTTCGGACCCTGGGCCGAAGTCATCTCGTCCCTGAACAGTGCCCCATCCGGCAGCACCGAATCGGACCTCGATCCGGCGGCCCGGCCGCCGTACCGGCTCGCCGACGCGGCAACGCCGCGACCGCCACCGCGGGTGCCGGAGGCGTGCTCCGGCGGGCGGCGTCGGTCAGCGGGAACATCCGCAGGGTTTCCGCGATGATCAGCCATACTCGGTTGCTTCTACTCCTCTGCCGCGCGCCGAGCGCGCCGCCCGGACGTCCGCGGTACACCGTCTCCGAGGACGTACGACACAGTCAGGTAGTTCCACGCACAGCCCTGACAGACCTCGACCACGTATACCCGGAACTCGCCGTGCTCGCGAGCCATTGGCTCGAGTTCCTTGGTGGCCTTGATCCGCCCGGAGTACGGTCCGAGCTCGTCGCCGAACACGTACGTCACGTGGGTGAGCTTCTCCTTGCGGCACACCGGGCAGGTCGCCTCGGTCGGCTCGCCGTGGAACTTGGCGGCCCGCAAGAGATAGGGATCCGCGTCGCAAACATCGGTCGTCAGCGCGCCCCCCTGGAACAGCGCAGACAGCGTCGCTCGCCGCTGGAGCGAGTAGTCGACGAAGCTGCGCTGAGACCACATGGGTGCCAGGGTACGCGGTGTTCATGGCGCGGATCGACTCGCTGGACGGGTTAGTACGAGTAGATCTGCCCAGATCCTGGAGGGCCGGCCGAAGCCCCAGGCAGCGGGCCTGGACCACCCGCGAGACCACTCAGGTAAACCCGCCGTTAACCGGACGGTTGACCCTAGGTCGGCTGATACCGTATCGTCCCGATGTATCGAGCCGATACATCGATGGAATACATCGATCGGTGCGATCTCGGAACATAGCCCCCGGAGGCCCAGGTGAGCAAGAGGATCGGCGTGCTCGAGCTCGCTGTGCTCGGCCTCCTGCACGAGTCCCCGATGCACGGCTACGAGCTGCGCAAACGGCTCAACTCGGTGTTGGGGACGTTCCGGGCATTCTCCTACGGTTCGCTCTACCCGTGCCTGCGCGACATGCTCGGCCGCGGCTGGATCGCCGAGGACGGCGCGGTCGACGGTGCCCCCGCCCTGACCGGGAAGCGGGCGAAGATCGTCTACCGGCTTACCGCCGAAGGCAAAGAACGGTTCCAGCAGCTGCTCACCGAGATCGGGCCGTCCGCGTGGGAAGACGACGACCAGTTCGGCGTCCACTTCGCGTTCTTCGCCAGGACCGAGGCCGAGGTCCGGCTTCGGATCCTGGAGGGTCGACGGCGCCGGCTCGAGGAGCGGCTGGACTATGTGCGCGCCTCGCTGACCCGGACCCGGGAGCGGCTGGACAGCTACACGCTCGAGCTGCAGCGGCACGGCCTGGAGTCGGTCGAGCGCGAGGTCCGCTGGCTCAATGAGTTGATCAGTTCGGAACGTGCCGGCGCAGCACCGCGTGCCGGCGATTCCTCCCAAGTGTCCCCCACGGAGCCGTTCGGTGATCCATCACCGGCCGGGTCCCCCTCGTAGGAACAGGAGCAGCCGAAATGGGTTCGGTTCGCGTAGCCATCGTCGGCGTCGGCAACTGTGCGACGTCGCT
>JAKEEW010000347.1 GCA_022616375.1 Sporichthyaceae bacterium | reverse complement strand
GTCAGCGCATCCCAGTGCTCGGCCAGCTTGCCGTCAGCATCGACCCGGAACACGTCGAAAGCGACCAGCGGCGCCGGCCCGAACCCGTGATACACCCCGTGACACGCGACCAGATCCCCATCGGCGATCATGCGGGCACCCTCGTACCGGAAATCTGGGCTCAGTCCACCAATCAGGTCCTCGAGCGCTTGCGGCCCATCGGCAGCCATCGCGCTGTGCTGACGGTAGCCGTCGGCCACATAAGCGTCCACCGCAGCCGGGTCCCGTTTGCCGAACAACTCGGCCAAAGCCGTCCGTACCTGCTCCTTCGCACCCACCACACACCCCCCGTAGGCATCCGACCCGGCCAGCCAGCCTGGCAGGCCCACCTGCAATCGTGGCACGCCAGCAGATCACTGGAATCCCGTTTCGTGCGATCGCCGTAGGCGCCCTTGACGCGGCCACGGGCCTGTAAGTAGATCTGTGTAACCAATCTAACGGATGTGCAGTTAGTCCCGATACGGGATGACTCCTGATGAAAGGTTGGAGATCATGACGGTCACTCTTGCGGGTGACACCCGGGTGGGTGAGTTCGGCATGGACGACGCGGTGACGTTGACCGATGAGCAGGTTGCTGAGCTGGTGGGTCGGGCGACGGCGACCGCGGTGGCTGGTTCGCCGGCGAACCGGGCGGGGCGGCGTGCGGTGACGCGGGCCCGCCGTGGCGGCAAGGCCGGCCCGGACGCTGGCGCCGACGCCAGCGGCGGGGGTGGTTCGGTGAGTTTGCTGTCGCCGGCGCAGCTGGACGAGGCGGTGGCGATGCTGCGGGCCTCGGGGGGCAGGCTGCTCGGCGAGGGCGGGTTGCTCACCGCGCTGGTGCGTGATGTGCTGCAGGCCGGGTTGACGGCGGAGCTGACCGAGCACCTGGGCTACGGCCGCCACGATGCGGCCGGGCGGGGCAGCGGCAACTCCCGCAACGGTCACCACGCGCCCAAGACGGTGCAGACCGAGGTCGGTCCGGTCCGGGTGGCCGTGCCGCGGGACCGGGCGGGCACGTTCGAGCCGGTGCTGCTGC
>JAKEEW010000346.1 GCA_022616375.1 Sporichthyaceae bacterium | reverse complement strand
TCATTACGCACCGCAGGAACGCGGATTGACCCGGTTAATACCGATTGTCCACGCCATGGCGTGCGTAATGATCCAGTGTTTGGGTGCTGGCGAGCTGTTCGCCTTACCGACAGGTGGTATAGATAGTATGTATCAGTGGTATGGTCCAGGCATGGCGACGCAGAAGATCACTATAACCATCGACGAGGGCGTCCTCGAGGACGCCGCCGAGATGGCGGCACAGCGCGGGCTCAGCCTGTCGACCTGGATCAGCTACTGCACCCACAAGCACACCTACCGGGAGGCGCTGGCCGACGCGCAGGCGCACCGCGCCCGGCTGCGCGCCAGCGATCCCTCCTACGGTGAGTGGCACAGCCAGCTGCTCGCCCAGCAGAGCGAGCGCGCGCAGCGGCTGGTCGACGAGCGAGCGGGCGGCTAGGCCGGTGCCCGACCTGCTTCCCGAGATCAGTTTCGGCGATGTCTGGGTGCACCTGACCGCCGGCACGAAGCTGCCCTACCTCGTGGTCAGCGGCGAGACCTACAACGCGCTGGACGAGGACAACGCGATCGTGGTTCCGGTCCGGCCGGGTAGCGACCCGCGCGCGGTGGTCGAGGAGCACCTCCCCGAGGTTGGGGTGGCCCAGCTGGACCGGCTGCAGAGCCTGTCCCGCTCCAGCATGCTGGAGAAGATCGGCGAGCTCAGCGAGGACCGGCACATCGCGGTCACCCGCCGGCTGCGCAACCTGATCGGGGTCTAAGCCCCCCAGCGCGACCTCAGACCGTGGCCAGATCCTGGTCCGGCATCGAAGCGTCCGCCGCCGAGCCGAGCACCAGGTCCCGGGTGATCGACGTGCTGTCGCGCAGCTCGAGCCGGGTGCTGGTGGGCAGGTAGCCGACCGCGGTCACCGTGTAGCTGCCGTACGGCACGTCGGCGAACGCGTACTCACCGTCCGGACCGGTCGTGGTCGAGCCGCATACCAAACCGTTCGGATCGAGCAGCACCACCCGCACGCCGGGCAGTGGGCTGTCCACATGCGGGGCCCGCACCGTGCCGCTGAGCTGGGCCTGGCCACCCAGATGCAGACCCAGATAGCTGTCCTGGCCGGGCGGGACCAGCACCAGCTGGACCGATGGGCGCAGCCCGGCGGCGGCCGCGGTCACCACGTAGGTGCCGGACGCCAGGTCCCCGGCCGAGTACTGACCGTCCGGCCCGGTGCGGGTGCTGGCCACGGTCTCACCGCGATCGTTGAGCAGCACGATCCGGGCATCCGCGATCGGTTCACCGGTCGCGATGTGGGTGACGTTGCCGCGCAACCGGCTGGTGCCGGGCAGTGCGAGGTTGCGATGCACATCGCCGTCGCTGACCGCGACGTGCTCGGCAATCGGCCGGTGGTGCTCGGTGCCGGCCACCACCAGCAGGTAGGTGCCGGCCACCGGCGCGACCACCTGGAAGCTGCCGTCGATCCCGCTCAGCGCGCGGTCGATCTGGCTGCCGGCCGGACCGGCCAGGGTGACCGGCACTCCAGCGAGCGACCGGCCGTTCGGATCGAGCACCTGGCCGAACACGACGTGCCCGCGACCCCCGGTGGCGATCCGTGCCGCGGACCGGCCGGCCGGGTTGGTCGCGGCGGGCGCCTCCCAGCCGGTCGGCGGAGCCTGTGCCGGCAAACCGGGCATCGGCTCGACCGAAGCAGGTGCCGGCGTTGCGACCGAGGTCGGGATCGGCGCCGGCGCTGGGGTGTGGGGGTTCGGGTCGGCGGGGGGCGGCGGGTCCACCGGTTCAGCCGGCTCCACCGGACTCCAGGTCGGTACGGCTGTCGGTGCGGCGGCATCGGCCGGCACGGAGGCCGACACAGCCGGACCTGCCACCAGCATCGACGGTTCGGCCCCAGTCGGAGCCGGTGCCGGATCGGCCGGTGCCGGCACCACCCGGACGCCCTCAGCCAGCAGCTGGTCAACCGGGTAGCGCGCCGGCCGCAACAACCGGACATCCTCCTCCATCTGCACCGGCACCGGGCCGTCGTCGTACTCCGGCTCCGACGCCAGGTAGCGGCGACCGGGCCGGCTTGGCCACCAGGCGGCCCGGCCCAGCATCGCGGTGGTCGCCGGGACCAGGAAGATCGCGGTAACGAACGCGGCCAGCAGCACCCCGGCCGAGACCGCGACCCCGACCTGGCGCAGCGTCTCCACGCCGGACAGCAACGTGGATCCGACGGTTCCGGCCACCACCACGGCGGCCGCGGCCAGCATCGGCGCGGTGCCGGCGACCGCGCGCCGAGCGGCCTCCCGCGGCGACCACCCGGCCTGCGCCTCCTCGCGCAACCGGGAGACCATCAGGAAGCAGAAGTCGATGGCGATCCCGACGACGAAGACGTACATCGCGATCGGTAGCGCGAACACCACGCCGGGCTCGGCCAGATAGCGCTGGAACAGCAGCACCGAGCCGCCGAGCCCGGCCGCGGCGGTCAGCAGCACCGACCCGAACAGGTACCACGGTGCGACGAAGCTGCGCAGCAACAGCAGCAGTGCGGCCACCACGAGCAGCCCGGCCAGCGGATACACCAGCCGCAGGTCGCGCTCGGTAGCGGCGCGGACATCGGCGAGGAACGCGCTCTGGCCGCCCACCGCGACCGTGGTCCCGGCCGGCGCCGCCGCCTGCGCCGCCGGCCGCACCACGTCGTGGACCGTGTCCAGTGCGGCCGCCGAGGTCGGCGACTCCCATAGATTCACCATGAACGCGGCGGTGCCGCCACCGGCCCCGGCGACCTGCGGGTCGACCGAGGCCACGCCCTCCAGCATGGTGAGCCGGCCACCGAACTCGGCCAGCGTGCCCGGGTCCAGCCCGGCGCCGGAGCCGCTGTGCAGGTAGACCCGGGTAGGACCGATCACCCCGGCGGGGAAGCCGGACTGCACCGCGGCCGCGGCGCGCGCCGACTCCTGCCCGGCCACCGGCGCGGTCAGGTCGTAACCGATCGGATAGCCCACCGCGCCGAACCCGAGGCCGGCCAGCAGCACGACCGAGGCGGTCGCGACCAGGCCGGGCCGCCTAGCCACCATCGCGCCCAGCCGGTCGGCGAACGGTCGCCGGTCGGTGTGCTGCCAGGCGGTCGACGGCCAGAACACCCGCGGCCCGAGCACCCCAAGCACGGCCGGCAGCAGGGTCAGCGTGGCCAGCAGCAGAACGCCGACCACGATCGCCAGGCTAGGCCCGAGTGAGGCCAGCACCACCAGCTCGGAGCGGCTAAGCGCGGCGAACGCGACCGCGACCACCACGGCGGCGGCCGCGACCGTCCGGCCGGTCCGCTCGGCGGCGGTGACCAGCGCCTGGTTCGGCTCGTCCCCGGAGCGCATCCGCTGCCGCAGGCGGAAGAGCAGGAACATGCCGTAGTTGGTGCCGAGCGCGAAACCGACCAGAGTCAGCGTGGAGACCAGCGTGTGGTCGGCGTACAGCTGCCAGCTCGGCGCGACCGCCGCGATCACCCGGGTGGCGATGGCCAGCCCGAGCCCGATGACCACACCCGGGATCAGCGCCGCAATCGGGCTACCGAAGATCATCAACTGCAGCAGGACGAGCAGCACGATGGTGGCGACCGCCACGATGTCGTCGGTCAGGCTCAGCACCGGATCGCTGTCGGCGGCGAACCCGACCTCACCGGTCAGTCCCGCATGGAGTCCGGTGCCGAGGGTCAGATCCGCAAGCTCGGACCGAATCTCGCGGGCCGCGTCCAGCGTCGTCCGGTCGTGCGCGGCCGCCGGGAACGCCAGCGGGATCAGCGCCACGGTGCGGTTCGGGGCCAGCCGGGCCGGGCTGACCGTGAACTCGACGTCCCCTGCGGTGCCGACCGCGGTCAGGCTGGCGCCCAGCCGCTCCACGCTGACCTGGTCGACGTCGGTGAGCACGGCACCATCGGTGCGGGTGACCACCAGCGCCGCCGAGGCGTCCTGCGGCTGCCCGTACGCGGCCGGGGCCAGCTCGGCGGCCCAGATGGACTCCGCACTGGCCGGCAGCAGCGCGCTGCGATCCGGGTTCATCCACAGTGGCGGCGCCGCCACCACCAGTACGGCCAGGGCCAGCAGCCATCCACCGATCACCCACCAAGGGCGTCGGACGACGGTGTTCGCTATGCGTTTGAACACGGCATTTCCCGCGGGGAGAGACATGGCTCGATCGACGTAACGCCCAACGCGCCCGACCCGACCTGGTTACCTCCTCGGGGTCCGAGTTCACCCGCTCGCAGCAACCATTCGGCCCCGATCGGGCCAGCCAGAGCCGGCCGGGGGTCAGCCGGAACGGACCGCCCTAATGCGGTCCACCCGCCAGGCCAGACCGGCCACCGAAGGTCCGGCGTGGACCAGGATCGCGGTCCCGAACGTGCCTACCCAGAGCCGGCGCACGATGAGCTCGCCGGCGGAGCCGCCTGCGCGACGCGCTCGGTCAGCTCGGTCACCCGGAGCGAACCGGCCGGGCCCAGCGCGACCACATCGGTGCCCGACCCACCCCGGCTGTCCGCGATGCAGCGGGCCAGCATCCGCTCGGCCGCCACCGGGAAGCCGCCGACCGGACGCAGCGGTCGGATCGAGCCGGCGCGCAGCTCGAACACGAACTGGAGCGCGACCCACCGGACCGCGGCTGCGGCTAACCCCGGCACCCGGCCGCTGCGGACCAGCCCGTCCAGCGACTCGAGGCAGCCCACCAACCGTACCTGAGTGGTGGCCGTTCGGGCCGCCGCGGCCGCCTCGTCGAGCCCGGCACCCGACCTGGCCCGCTCGGCCGCAGCCAGCGCGACCAGTGCCTGACCACCGGCCGCGCTCCCGCTGTCCACCACCTTGACCGGGACCGGTGCCAGCGCGGCCGCGATTCTGGCCGCCGCGTGGGTGCCGCTCAATCGGCTCGCAACGGTGACGATCACGGCGGCCGCGGTGCCCGGGCCGGCCCGGTCCAGCGCCGCCAGGAACTCCCCGGGTGGCGGCCCGGCAGTGGTGATCCGGCTGTTCGCGCCGGTGGCGTCCGGTGTCCCGATGAGCACGCCGGACAGGTCGACCTCGGTGTCGCGGAATGCCCGGCCACCGACCGAGACGGTCAGCGGGACCAGCTGAACGCCCCAGTCCGCGGCCAGCTCCGCGGTCAGTGCCGCGGCCGTATCGGTCAGCACCGCGACGGTCACGCCAGGTCCCGTCTGGCCAGCACGCCGCCGGCCAGGACGCTGCCGGCCAGAACGCTGCCGGCCAGCATGACCAGGCCGGCGCCGCCGAGCACGACAAACATCGGGCTGAGCAGCTCCATCACGGACGCCAGTGGGTAGATTCACCACAGGGCTCCGACCAGCGGCAGCGCGGCGGAGACCAGGATGCGGGCGGCGTCGGCACCGAGCGTGACCCGACGCCGCCCGAACCGCGTCGAGACCCTGGCGGCGATCGGCCGGGCCAGCAGCTCGATCACGGCCGGCCCGCAGGTTCGGGCCGGCGCGCCTGGTCCCGGTCGTAGAGCAGCCGCCACAGATACGTGGTCGGGGTGCCGGCGCGCTGGTTGCCAAGCAGTCGCTTGGCCACGATCGGCACCAGGACGGCTGCTCCGGCCCTGGCCGCGGCCGGCCCGCCGATCCGGTGCAGCGCAGGCACCAGGACGAGGTAGGAGGACAGTGCCCCGAGCGCAGTCTGCCGACCTGCGCGGCCGAGCCCGACACCGCCGAGCAGGATCAGCGCACCGGCCGGAGCGGTCACGGTGAGCGCACCCAGCGCCGGTGAGAGTCCGCGGCCGCCGGCACCGGCCAGCAGCGGCGACCAGTTGTGCCCGGCCACGGCGGCGCCGCCGGCCAGCGCGGCCAGGGTGGGTCGCCGGCGCGGCCCGGCCAGGATCGGCCCGACGCCGCCCTTGACCGAGTCGAGTAACCCGGCCACGACCAGCGGCCCGGTCCCGGCGAGCGGGCCGAGGCCGGTCGCCGACACCGTGCCCGTACCCTGCTCGCGCAGATCGGCATCGCGCAGCAGCCGTGCGGTGAGCTGGGCGAACGGTACCGAGCCGAGCAGATACGCGCCGAGCAGCACGGCGCTTGCCGGCGGCCGTGCGGTGGTGCCGATACCCAGTCGGGTCGGGCTCATCGGGACGAGTCTAGGAGCCAGACACCTGCGCTCCCCAGCTCCCGATCATTACGCGCGATCTGCGCAGACAAAGCCCCCAAACTGGCTGATCGTTTGTTCAGATCGCGCGTAATGATCGGGATAGGAT
>JAKEEW010000345.1 GCA_022616375.1 Sporichthyaceae bacterium | reverse complement strand
GTGACCGCGGATGCGACGACGGCCGTGACCGCGGATGCGACTGCGGACGCCTCGATCCGGCCGGTCAGCATCGGCGAGGTGCTGACCGAGCTCCGCCAGGAGTTCCCCGACGTCTCCATCTCGAAGATCCGGTTCCTGGAGGCCGAGGGACTGGTCCAGCCGGAGCGCAGCCCGTCCGGCTACCGCATGTTCGGCCCGCGGGACATCGAGCGGTTGCGGTACGTGCTGGCCATGCAGCGCGACCACTACCTGCCGTTGCGCGTCATCAAGGAGCACCTGCAGGCGATCGACCGGGGCCTGGAGCCGCCCCGGCTGGATCGGGCCACCCCGCAGGTCCCGTCCGCGGCCCAGACCGACACCGCGGTTTGGCCGGGACCCGACGCGTTCCGGCTGGCCGAACCGGACGACCTGCTGCTGTCCCGCACCGAGCTACTGGCCGAGGCCGGGCTGGACGAGGCGAGCCTGGCCGAGCTCGAGGAGTTCGGCCTGCTCACCTCACGCAACGGCGGATACTTCGACCGGGACGCGCTGACCGTGGCCCGGATCGTGGCTGCACTGAGCGGCTATGGCCTGCACGCCAGGCACCTGCGCGCGTTCAAGTCCGCGGCCGACCGGGAGGTCGGATTGGTCGAGCAGGTCATCGCGCCGCTGGTCAAGCAACGGCACCAAGAGGCCAGGGATCGGGCCGAGCAGATCGCCGCCGAGCTGGCCGCGCTCTCGGTCCAGTTGCACGCCGCATTGGTGAAAACCGGCCTTGGCCCGGTATTCCCCGAACGGCCGATCTGATCACGATCCGTTCGGTCGTGTGGTGGCTCGGGACAGCCGGGGTACTGTGGCTATGTGAACCAGCTCGACGTCATCGGGGTACGGGTAGAGATGCCCACCAACCAGCCGATCGTGCTGCTACGCGAGGTGTCCGGAGTCCGCTATCTGCCGATCTGGATCGGACCGATGGAGGCCACCGCGATCGCGTACGCGCAGCAGGGCATGGTCCCGGTGCGCCCGCTGACCCATGACTTGTTCAAGGACGTGCTCGCCGCCCTTGGCCACGAGCTGCGCCAGGTCCGGATCACCGGACTGCGGGAGGGCGTCTACTACGCCGAGCTGGATTTCGGTAACGGCGTCGAGGTCAGCGCCCGCCCGTCGGATGCCATCGCGCTTGCCCTGCGGACCGGGTCGCCGATCTTCGGTAGCGACGAAGTGCTCGAGGAAGCCGGGATCACCCTGCCGGAGGAACCCACCGAGCAAGAGGACGAAGTGGAGAAGTTCCGCGAGTTCCTCGAGCAGATCAGTCCCGAGGATTTCGGCCGCGCCCAGTAGGCATCGCCGCTGGTCCGGGCCCACTTTGGTCGAACCCGGCCGGCACGCCCAGGAGCGGCACGTTCGACGCGAGCCCGGCGTGTCGTCGCGTTAGGTCGTTGACCGGGCACCGACGGTCGACCTACCGTCAAGGCGAAGTCTCGTGCATGTAACTCCACCGATGTTGTCCAGGCCAGTTGTCCCCCCGAAGGCCTCGGTGCGAGCCGGGTTCGGGGCCAGGAGGAGGTCGGTCGGCGTGAGCGGGAATGACCGTGGCCAACGACCGGATGCCGGCCTCGGTGAGCAGGGCATGCTGTTCGATCCGGTCGGTCCGGAGCTCGCCGACGAGATCGGCTACCGCGGCCCGACCGCCTGCGCCGCAGCCGGGATCACCTACCGCCAGCTGGACTACTGGGCGCGCACCGGCCTGGTCGAGCCGAGCATCCGGGCCGCGCACGGCTCCGGCAGCCAGCGGCTCTACAGCTTCCGCGACATCCTCGTGCTCAAGGTCGTCAAGCGGCTGCTCGACACCGGGGTGAGCCTGCCCAACATCAGGACCGCGGTGACCCACTTGCGCGACCGCGGGATCTCCGACCTGGCCCAGATCACGCTGATGAGCGACGGCGCCACCGTCTACGAGTGCACCTCAGCCGACGAGGTCGTCGACCTGCTGCAGGGTGGGCAGGGTGTGTTCGGGATCGCGCTGGGCAAGGTCTGGCGTGAGGTGGAGGGCAGCCTGGCCGAGCTGCCGTCGGAGCGCGCCGACGGGACCGTTGCCGGGGCCGAGCACCCCGACGACGAGCTGGCCGCGCGCCGTAGCCGCCGAACCGCCGGCTGATCTTGCCGCTTACCGCTCCTTCCTGATCATTACTGACGATCTGCGCAGACAAACCGCCCAAACTGGGTGATCAATTGCACAAATCGCGGGTAATGATCGCGAGTCCGGGCGCAGAGAGAGCCGATCCAGTCCGATCCGGTCGGACCCGGGTCGGCGCGCTGTGCGGCATCTGGCCCGGTGCGCTGGTAGCGTCGGTACCTGCTATCGACCCCGCGTGGGAGAGCTCGCACCACGGTGCGGCGCCGAAGGGGCAACCCTCCCCGGAACCTCTCAGGCAAAAGGACCATGTGGGCGAGGCGCCTCTGGAGCGCGGTTCATCCGGCGACAGAGGGGGAGGCCACCGCCGTGCACGACGCCGGTCACCGCCAGGAGGCCCCCATGACAAACACCGCAAGCAACGGCCAGCCCGGGTCCGGGTCGTCCTTGCCCGCGCTCGAGCATGCGGCGCCATTCGCCCACCGGCACATCGGCCTGACCGCGGGCGACCAGGACAAAATGCTGGCCTTCCTCGGCTACACCAGCCTCGACGACCTGACGTCGACCGCGGTACCGGCGGCGATCGCCACTAAGGATCGGCTCGACCTGCCACCGGCCGCCTCCGAGGCCGAGGTGCTGGCCGAGCTGCGCGGACTGGCCAGCCGGAACCGCCCGATGGTGCAAATGATCGGGCTCGGCTACTCCGACACGATCACGCCGCCGGTCATCCAGCGCAACGTGCTGGAGAACCCCGG
>JAKEEW010000344.1 GCA_022616375.1 Sporichthyaceae bacterium | reverse complement strand
TCACGTCCCTGGCCTGGGCCTCTGTGGTGGAGCGGGTGACGAGAATCGAACTCGCACTGTCAGCTTGGGAATAGTACGAGGGCCGATCGCAGCGGTTCGCCGGGGTTCACGACAGTCCGCCCCACACCTAGCCTGACCTGCACGTATCCGCCCGGTGAGGCTGCCAGCGTTCGCTGGCGTTCACCCAGGATTTCGAGACCGCTGTTAGCAAGGCGTTAGCAAGATCGGTTACGCGCGCAGCGACGGCAAAGGTGATCGCCGCCGCGCTGTCCAATCTGGCCAACGGGCAGCCGTCACGCCGATCAAGGCTTCCGGGGTCAGCCTGCCACGATCACCCGATCTACCCGGTCAGCGAAGTCTCGTGCTTCGGGCACGTCGAGGTAGGGCGTCAACTCACGACGGAACATGCGCATCCGCCGCACGGTTCGGCTGGAGGACAGCTCGGGCAGCCGGTCCAGCGCATCGCCGGCGACGGCGACGGCCTGCTCGATGTCGCGGGCTGACAGGTAGGCCTCGGCGAGCCGGATCGAGTAGTACGTGAAGTTGCGGGCGTAGGTGGTGGGCATACCGTCCAGGCCGGCGTGGAGCAATTGCGCCGCGCGGGCGCCTTGCCCGGCCGAGACCAGGGTGGACCCGGAGAACAGGGCCAGTTCGGACTCACCGAGCAGGGCCAGCTCTGGCATGTCGCGCTCGGCCGGTCCGCGGTGGAACATGGTCTCGGCGTGGGCGAGGCTGCGTTCGGCGTCTGGAATGCGGTTCATGGCGACCAGGGCGGGCGCCTCGCGTAGGGCGAGCAGGGAATCGAGCCGGGGTGTGGACCAGCCGTCTGTGGCGCGTGTGGCGGCGTGCACGAGGTTGGAGGCCTCGCGGGGCCGGTCCAGGCGCATCGCCTGTAGCGACATGTCGGCCAGCGTGAGCACGGACAGGTGCGCGTCGTCGGCGAGCTGGGCCAGGTGGAGGGCCTCGGTGTAGAACCGGCGCGCCTCCGGCAGCCGACCTGCGTCGAAGTTGAGCCAGCCGCACAGCAGGGTCAGCCGGCCGGTTGCAGAGAGCAGCCGCTGCCCGACTTGCTCGCTGTAGCTGCCCTCGTCGATCAACCGATGGGCGCGGAGCAGGTGTCGGCTGGCCATCTCGGAGAGGTGGTCGCCGCCGAAAACGTCGTCGAGCGCGGTCATCATGTCGACTGTGTCGGCCAGCGCGCCGACGTCGGATTCGCCGACCTGCCGGACCCGGTCATGCCCGCCGGGTTCGGGACTGACCGCCCACAGCGCGCCGCTGGCCATCACGCCGGCGAGCACGGTCCGCCGAGACGGTGCGAGCGCGGCAAGCCCGCCGCCGGCGTCGAGGGTCTCGTCGAACCGTTGGGCGAGGTCCGGGCTGGGCTGCTTGCGGCCGGACACTAAGTGGCTGACGTAAGTGCGGTGCACGAACACCCGCCGGGCCAGCTCGCCCTGGGACACGTGCCGCTCGGCCATCAGCCGGCGCAGCTCGTCGCCGAATGCCGTCATCCGCCCGCCCTTGCCCGCACGCACGGTGTTGACCCGTGACCGGCGTATCGGTCACCGGTCACCACCTCGACGGTACCTCTAGCAGGGCCGCAGCGTGGAGGGGTGACCAGATCAGTCACCCCTGTCGACCAGGTTCTCGACCAGCTGCAGGCCGCCTATCCCGGCTGGCGGCTGTGGCGCACCCGAAACCCCGACGGGAGCCCCGCGGCCTGGTACGCCACCAGGGCACGCCCGCTGACCGACCGGGAGCTCCGCGCCGGGCTGGCGGCCACCGTCGCCGACGACACGCCCGAGCTGCTCGTCGCGCGGCTGGCCGGTCAGGAGGAGATCGCCGACGAGTACGTGCGGCGTAGGGCTCGGCCGTGACCGGGCCGGCCGTGGTGGCGGTCTGGGCCGGGTGCCCGGATGGGCGGCGGCGGGTCGTCGTGCTGGCCCGGCGTCGGCTGGCTCCGGGGTCGTGTCGAGATGTTTTGTGTGTGGCGGTGGCGCGGCCTGGAGTGCGCGCAGTGGGTCCCACAGGAGCAGCTACAGCGGGTGCGCGGCCCCGCCGAGCAGCGGTGGGCCACGACCGGTGCGCTGCACATCCCGGACGCCATGGAGAACCGGCAACGGCTCCTCGGCAAGTGTCCGGACTGCAACGGGTCCGAGATTCGGCTGGTCCCGGTGCCGACGGTAGGCGCTCAGGGCTGGATGAAGATCCGCTGCCACTGCGACGGTGGTTACCTCCGACTTGCCCCGTGGCTCCTGGCCCGGATTCCAGCTAATGAGAACGGAACGTCCGAGAAAGGACCGATGACGTGAGCTGGCGTAAGTCGAGCGCGTGCATGGTGCCGAACGAGACCTGTGTCGAGGTCGAGATCCGAGACGACGATGTCCTCGTGCGGCACTCGGCGGACCCGCAGGGCCCGCTCATTGGCTACAGCCACGACGAGTGGGCGGCGTTCATCGCGGGGGTCAAGGACGGCGAGTTCGACCTCGCGGCCCGGGTGCCGCACCTGTGACGTGGTGAGGCCT
>JAKEEW010000343.1 GCA_022616375.1 Sporichthyaceae bacterium | reverse complement strand
GGCGGAGCAGGCCGACGAGGCCGGGCTACGGCTGCTGTCTCGCGGTTTCGCCGCACTGGCCCGATCCGACCGGTCCGAGCTCGACGCGGTCCGCGCCGAGCTGGCCGAGGTGCCGGACGGCCCGCTCTACGTCGACCAGCTCGACACCGCGGACCGGGTGTTCGGCGCCGGCTGAGCGGTTCGAGCGGGGTCGTGGGGGTGGGTTAGTCCACGCCGAAAGCGTCCCGCAGCGCGGTCGATACCGCATCGCTGACCTGCTGCTTGGTCGGGGCCGTGCCAGCCGGCAGCTTGGCCAGCTCGGAGACGATGAGCGGGGTCAACTTGGTGGTCAGGCCCGTGATCGCGGTGTCGTCCACCCGCCCGATGGCGGCCGAGATCAGATCGAGCCGGCGCTGGATGTTGTCGGTGTCGTCCTGCAGGAGCAGCAGCCGCCCGCCCAGCGTGACCACGTCCTGCACCTGCTGGCCCGACGCGTTACGTCCGACGACCTTGACGCTCTTGTCGATGCCGGACACCAGGTCGCGCAGGAACGCCTTGTCGTCGTTGCTCAGTGCCACGTCGTCCTCCTGGAGGGTCTGCGGATACTCGGTCCAGTCCACCCGCGGGCCGTCGTCGTCGATGTTGTTGCGCAGCCCGTTCTTGCCCTTCTTGTATGCCCTGACCTGCTTCTTCGCCGCTCTGGAGAGCTCCCGGTCGCCGATCGCGACGGCATGGATGTGGATCGGCCAGGGCCCCTGGGTGGGCAGCCGCAGCCACGCCGCGAAGCCGATCCGGCGTAGCTGTTGGACCACCGTGCCGCGCTGCGAACGGGTCAGATCCCTGGCCCGCAGGTCCATCGCGCCGCCGCCGTCGTGGGTGCCGGCCGAGGGCCCGACCGTGTTGTTGTAGGAGCCCTGGGTCAGGGTGACCGGGAAGCCGATGCTGCGCTCGGCGACGGTGAGCATTTCCAGGGTGCGGCGGTTGAGCTGGAACCCCTGCCGCTCCCTGGTCCGTTCGTACGCGTCTGCCATCGGCCCCCTCCTTCGGCACGGCGTCCCGAGCACCCGACGCCGACGTACCTCCCGGCTTCCGATGGTGCAGCATCCGCCCGACCGCCGCTACCCGGTTTCGCGATGACCTGCGAACTTTCCGGCCGGGGTCAGGGTCGCCAGGCGGTCCGCGGCGAGCGTCAGGGCGATATCTCCAGCGTGCGGACCCGGCCGGCGTCCGGCGCCGCGCTAGCCGGCCCCGTTGCGGCCGCCGGCGGATCCTCGGCCGGCAGGTCGTCGGTCGGCGGGTCGTCGACCGGAGGCGGAGGTGGTGCCGGCGCGCCCGCGCTGCGGTCCGGCATGGCCTGCAGGAGCGCCCAGAGGAAGACCAGTGCGGCCGCGCCGTAGATGGCGCCGCCAAGTCCGTACAGGCCGTACCCGATGATGGCCCCGATCAGCGCCACCGCGGGGCCGACCCGCAGGGTGTGCCGATCCACCCGACGGCGCACCACCAGCGCCTCGACCAGCTGCAGCCCGACCAGCAGGACGGTGAGCACCAGATATACGGTGCGGTTCGGGTTGGTGGCGGCCGCGATCAGCGGGGCCAGCCCGCCGATCAGGATGCCGAGGTAGGGGATCGCGCCGAGCGAGCCGACCAGCAGGCCGAGCACGAACGGCGCGGGCAGGTCGAGCAGGTAGAACACCAGCGAGCAGATCGCGGTGACCACGATGACCTGGGCCAGCGCGACCAGCAGGTAGGCCCGGCCGGTGCGGGAGGCCCGGTCCAGGATCGCCGCGGCGGACTCGCGCTTGACCGGATCGGAGATCTGCCCAAGCCCGGCCGAGATGTAGCGCGGGCCGTAGCCGACCAGGAACAGCATGAGGATGCCGATGACCAGGTAGGTCGGCACGGTCCCGGCCGCCTCGGCGACCTGGGCCCGGGTGCCGAACCGGTCGTGCAGGCTGGTCACGAACGCTTCGGCCCGCGCGGACAGCCGGAACTCGGCAACTGCTTCGTAGCGCTGCTCCAGGTCCCGGGCAGCACGCGGCAGGTCGGTGCGCAGCTGGCCCACCTCGGACTGGATGGTCGCGCTGACCCCGACCCAGGCGCCGCTGAGCAGGATCCCGAACCCGACCGCGGCGATCGCGATCGCGATACCGCGGGGGATCCAGCGGTCCAGCAGACCGATCACCCAGGACAGCAACCAGGCCAGCACCGAGGCGACCAGCGCCCAGCCCAGCGGCCGGCGAGCCGCCTCGAACAAGGCCACCAGCACGGCCGCGGCGAACACGGCACCGATGACCAGAAGAGTGGAGCCGGCGGTCAGCCGGACCCGTCGCGCGCGGGTGCGGGCTCGCGGCGTGCTGCCGGCATCGGTCACGGAGGTCTACGGTAGTCCGGTGTCCAGCACCGACCGACCCGGTCCGGGTGACGATTTCGCCGGGCGGCTCGACCGGCCGGCGCAGACTCTGGTGCTTCATCCGGTCTCGTACCTGTACATCATCGGTGGCTTGCTGCTGGCCGCGGCCATTTTCGCGCTGTTCCGCTCGGCCTCGGACGCGGTGACCACGATCGCGATCGGTGCGGTGTTCGGGCTCGCGCTCGACCCGCTGGTGGGCCTGGTCCGCCGGGGGTGGGGGTGGTCGCGCGGGGCGGCGGTGCTGCTGGTCGCCGGTGGGGTGATCGTGTTCATCGGCGCGGTCATGCTCATCATGGGCCCGCAGGCGGTGCGCCAGGCCGAGGAGCTGTCCACCGACCTGCCCCGGACCGTCCAGGAGTTCTACCGGCTGCCGCTGATCGGCAGCTGGCTGGAGTCCAACGACGCGGTCGGGCGGGTGGACCAGGCGATCGAGGACCTACCGAGCCGGATCAGCGACGAGAGCCTGACGAACCTGTTCCGGAGCCTGATCGAGGGCACCGTCACTGCCTTGATCGTGTTCGCGGTGACGATCGCGGTGTTGCTGGACGGGGAGCATTTGATCGCGAGCGTGCGCCGGCGGCTGCCGCCACGCTGGCTGGATCGGGCCGACGAGGTGGGCCGGATCTTCTACGTGGCCACCGCCCATTACTTCGGCGGTTCGCTCGCGGTGGCGGCGCTGATGGGCATCGTGGTGCTGACGCTGTGCCTGCTGTTCAGCATCCCGCTCGCCCCGCTGGCCGCGATCTGGGCCATGATCACCGATCTCATCCCGCAGGTCGGCGGGTTCCTCGGCGGTGCCTTCCTCGGGCTCCTGGCGCTGACCCGTGGGCCGGTGGTGTTCGTGGTCGTGGTCGGGTTGTTCGTGCTGTACATGAACCTGGAGAACCACGTGATCAGCCCGGCCGTCGTCGGCCAGGCGGTGGACGTCACCCCGCCGACCACGATGCTGGCCGCGGTCATCGGCGGTGCGGCTGGCGGGGTGCCCGGTGCGCTGGTGGCCACTCCGCTGGTCGGCGCCGTCAAGCAGCTGTACATGCGGCTGCGCTGGGGTCAGCAGCCGTTCACCAGGAAGCGGCGCGGGTTGCGGGTCTGGCTGCGCCAGCTCACCCGCCGGTCGGATCCGGCCGGCACGTCCGAGGACTAGCGCGAGCGCTGGCCACCGGCCCGTCCTCGCACCGGAGCGGACCAACCGCATCGGTCGATCGCCGGTAGACGGATCTATGGTGATGTCATGGTGCGTCCTGCAAGCTGTCTCAGGCCAGCAGGTGTGAGTCCTGTCCGGGTAGGCACCGGGGCGCCCGGTAGCAGGCCCCGGTTCGTCATGGAGACGT
>JAKEEW010000038.1 GCA_022616375.1 Sporichthyaceae bacterium | reverse complement strand
TGGTCGGCACCAAGTCCACCGTGTTCATGCCGGTCGGTGCCCCGTTGCCGAAGGTGGCGGCCACCACCGGCTATGGCGCCGACGTCAGGTTCGCCGGGGCGACGATCGACGAGACGCTGGTCGCGGCCAAGGAACATGCCGAGTCGACCAGGGCGGTGTTCATCCACCCGTTCGACCACCCGGACATCGTGGCCGGCCAGGGCACCGTGGGCCTCGAGATCATGGAGCAGTGCCCGGACGTACGGACCATCGTGGTGCCGACCGGCGGCGGTGGTTTGCTGGCCGGGATCGCGGTAGCCGCCAAGGGCCTGCGCCCGGACGTGCGGGTGATCGGGGTCCAGGCCGAACGGGCCGCCGCCTATCCGGGCTCGCTCGCGGCCGGGCACCCGATCAAGCTCGGCGCGATGTCCACGATGGCGGACGGCATCGCGGTCGGCTCCCCCGGGGACGTCCCGTTTGCTCTGATCCAGGCCCGAGTCGATGACCTGATCACGGTGTCCGAGGAGGCGCTGTCCCGCGGGCTGCTCTACTGCATGGAGCGCGCCAAGCTGGTCGTGGAGCCGGCCGGTGGTGCCGGAGTGGCGGCTCTGCTGGAGGAGCCGCACGCGTTCGAGCCGCCGGTCGTCGTGGTGCTCACCGGCGGGAACGTGGATCCGCTGCTGCTGCTCCGGGTGCTCCGGCACGGTCTGGCGGCGGCCGGGCGGTACCTGTCGTTCCGGCTACGCATCCCGGACAAACCGGGCGCGCTCGCCCGGCTACTCAGCGAGCTGGCCGCCGCTGACGCGAACGTGCTCGAGATCGAGCACCTGCGCACCACGCCCAAGCTGCACCTGGACGAGGTCGAGGTGGCGATCCAGATCGAGACCCGGGGGCCACGGCACTGCGACGATGTGCTGGCCAGGCTGCGCGCGGCCGGCTATACCCTGTCCTTTTCCTAGCCGCGCCTGGTCCTTAGGCGGCGCGCCCAGTCCTTAGGCGGCGCCCAGTCCGCGATCATTACCGGCGATCTGCGCAGACAATCCACCCATATTGGGTGATCATTTGCACAAACCGCAGGTAATGATCGGAAAGGTTGGGCGAGCGGTCAGCCGGTGAACGGCTTGGCCTCGATGATCTCTACAGTGAGCTTGCGGCCGCTCGGCAGCGCATAGGTAGCGGACTCGCCGATCTTCTTACCGTTGATCGCCGAGCCGAGCGGCGACTGCTCCGAGTAGACGTCGAGGTCGCCGCTGGCCACCTCGCGGGAGCCGAGCAGGAACGTCATCTCGTCGCCGTCGGTGGACCGCACGCTCACCACGGTGCCGGGCTCGGCGGTGCCGGCTTCGTGCGGGGCATCGCCGACCCGCGCCTTCTCCAGCAGCTGCTGGAGCTGGCGGATCCGTGCCTCCTGCTTGCCCTGCTCTTCCTTGGCGGCGTGATATCCGCCGTTCTCCCGCAGGTCACCCTCATCGCGGGCCGCCTCGATCCGGCGGGCCATCTCGAGGCGTCCCTCGCCGAGAAGGTACGCCAGCTCACTGGAGAGCCGGTCGTGCGCTTCCTGGGTCAGCCAGGTGACGTTCTCGCTGGACGTGGCCACAGTTGCTCCTTGGTCCGTCAATGGGGTGATAGATCACTACTTCGCCGCAATCGGCGCGGGCAAAACACCGAGGTTATCAATTCGGGTTCCGAGCTGACCTACGGTGATCTTGGTGGGTCAGCGACCGGCTGCGGCCCGGCACTCCCGGATCTCGCCGGTGATCGCCCGGCCTGTCGTGGTAAGCACCTCGGTGCGGGCGATGCGCCGGTCAGGACCCGGGGGAATGACGATCAGCCGCCGACCAACTTCAGAGCCGTCGGCGGCCCGAGACCTGATCACGCACTCTGCCGTGACGCCCGCTTTCCGCACAATTTCGTAGCGTACCGCTACCGAGCGGTCGGACGTTACCTCATATCCGACGAGCGTTCCGCGCACGGCTGGGTTAGCGTGGTAGAGCGCCGCCCAGATCAACCAGCTCAGCGCGATCGCCCAACCTAGGCCGAGCACCAGCACCAATGCGATCTTGGTGCCGCGGCGCAACGGCGGCGGTTGGTGGACCGCCGCGGCCGGGGCGGTGGCGTCGCTCACAGGTCCTCGCTGAAAACTGTCGGGGGCGTCGACCAGTATTGTGCCAAGGCGCTGCCCGCGAAGGAGCGGGCGTACGGAGGTTGTGGTGGCAGAGCAGTTCCGGCTGATGGCGGTGCACGCGCATCCCGACGACGAGTCGAGCAAGGGCGCGGCCACGATGGCGCGCTACGTCGCCGAAGGTGTGCAGGTCCTGGTCGCGACCTGCACCGGCGGGGAGCGCGGCTCGATCCTCAATCCGAAGCTGGAGCACGACGAGTTGATCTTGGCGAATCTGTCCGAGGTCCGGGGCCGGGAGATGGAGCAGGCGCGCCGCATTCTGGGCGTCGAGCAGTCCTGGCTCGGTTTCGTCGACTCCGGCCTTCCCGAGGGCGATCCGCTGCCACCGCTGCCGGAGGGCTGTTTCGCACTGCAGCCGGTCGAGGTCGCCGCCGAGCCGCTGGTCCGGCTCATCCGCCAGTTCCGGCCGCACGTCATGACCACCTACGACGAGAACGGTGGCTACCCGCACCCCGACCACGTGATGTGCCACAAGATCTCGGTCGAGGCGTTCGAGGCCGCCGGTGATCCGGACCGTTACCCGGACGCCGGAGATCCATGGCAGCCGCTCAAGCTCTATTACAACCAGACCTTCTCCAAGGCCAGGATCGTGGCGTTCCACGAGGCGATGCTCGAGGCAGGTCGCGAGTCTCCGTTCGCGGAGTGGCTGGAGCGCTGGGACGACCGGGAGGAGCGCACGATCACGACCAGGGTCGAGTGCGCGGACTATTTCGAGGTGCGTGACCAGGCCCTGCTCGCGCACGCCACCCAGGTCGACCCGGACGGGTTCTGGTTCATGGTTCCGCTGGACGTCCAGGCGCGGGTCTGGCCTACCGAGGACTTCGAGCTGGCCCGCTCGCTGGTCGACGTCGAGCTGCCGGAGTCCGATCTGTTCGCCGGGATCAGGGAGTCGGTCTCGGCCTAGCCGGAGCATCGGCTCCGTCGGGGCTCGGCCGATCGCGACAGTGGAGGTGCCCAGATGCGCGGTGTAGACCTCGTGCAGGCCATCGACGCCGATCAAGTGGCGCCGGGTACGGTCGGTTTCCTGTTCGTCGCGGCGCTGGGAGCCGCGCTCTGGTTCCTGATGCGATCCATGAACCGGCAGCTTAAGAAGATCGACTTCAAGCCACCGAGCGACCAGCCGGACGGCGACGACCAGCCGCACCCGCCAGCCGTCTGAGCCGCGGCGCAGCCAGGGTCTCGGCCGACGATTTCCGTTGTCCCGTCCTGCTAGCTTGGCTGGTATGCAGCGAGCGCAGCAGTGCTGGTGGGCCGCCCCACGGCGGTCCGTCTAGCCTGCTCGCTGCGTCCATCACGTACGCCAGAACCGGCCGCCGTCATCCGGCGGCCGTTTCGTTATGCGTTCGCTGGCGACGGCGGCCCCTTCGTCCTGGAAGGGGCACATCATGACCATCACCCGAGTGTTCTCCGGATACCAACCGACCGGTCGGCTCACGCTGGGCAACCTGCTCGGCTCGATCCGTCCGGCGGTCGCCTTGCAGGACCGCGCCGAGTGTCTCTACGCGGTCGTGGACCTGCACGCGCTCACCGTCCAGCACGACCCGGCCGCGCTGCGGGCTCGCACCATCGAGGCGGCAACCCTGCTGCGCGCCTGCGGTCTGGACCGCAGCATCGGGTATCTGCAGTCGCAGGTCACCGCGCACGCCGAGCTGGCTTACCTGCTCGAGTGCACCGCACACGTGGGCGAGCTGCAGCGGATGATCCAGTACAAGCAGAAGGCCGGCCAGGCCCGGGTCAACCGGGTGTCGCTGCTGACCTATCCGGTGCTGATGGCGGCCGACATCCTGGTCCATCGGACCGACCTGGTCCCGGTCGGCGACGACCAGCGCCAGCACCTCGAGCTCACCAGAGACCTAGCTGTGCGGTTCAACCGCAGCTACGGCGAGGTGTTCACGGTGCCCGATGGGGTGCATCCCCCGCTCGCCGCGCGGGTGATGGATCTGGCTGAACCGACCGTAAAGATGAGCAAGAGCACCACGTCGGATGCCGGGGTGATCCACCTGCTCGACCCACCGGAGCAGATCCGGGCAGCGGTCGCCCGAGCGGTTACCGACAGCGAGGGCCAGGTCCGCTACGACCCGGACACCAAGCCCGGCGTGTCCAACCTGCTCGCCATCCTGTCCGCATGCACCGGTGTGGCTCCGGACCAGGTGGCGCCGAGCTCGTACCGAGCACTCAAAGCCGAGGTCGCCGAGGCGGTCGTCGAGATGCTGCGGCCGATCCAGGATCGGTACCGGCACCTGGCCGCGGACCCGGCGGACACCGAGCGGTTCCTGGTCGACGGCGCCGCGCGGGCGGCGGAGCTGGCCGCCCCGGTCCTGGCCGCCGCACAGGACGCCATCGGGTTGGTTCCGGCCGGGCGCGGTCTGCCGGTCTACGGTGGAGTCGGCAACTGACCGTGACGACCGATGGCTGAGGTCCGGCACTGATGAACCGGTTGAAGGACGCGACCAGCCCGTATCTGCAGCAGCACGCCGAGAACCCGGTGGACTGGTGGGAGTGGGGCGAGGAGGCGTTCGCCGAGGCACTCCGCCGCGATGTGCCGGTGCTGATCTCGGTGGGCTACTCGGCCTGCCACTGGTGCCACGTCATGGCGCACGAGTCGTTCGAGGACCCGGCGACCGCGGCGATGATGAACGCGTCCTTCGTAAGCATCAAGGTAGACCGGGAGGAGCGGCCGGACGTCGACGCGGTCTACATGGAAGCGACCCAGGCGATGACCGGGCACGGCGGCTGGCCGATGACGGTGTTCGCCACCCCGGCGGGCGAACCGTTCTTCACCGGCACCTACTTCCCGCCCACTCAACGGCACGGCATGCCCAGCTTCGCCCAGGTGATGGCCGCGGTCACGGAGGCCTGGCGGGAGCGGCGTTCGGACCTGGAGACGGTCGGCCGGCAGGTGACCCGGCAGCTGCGGGAGCGCAACTTCACCGTCGAGTCGGCCCGGGCGCCGACCCCCGAGCTGCTGTCCACCGCGGTGGCCAGCCTGCATATGGACTACGACCGGGCGCATGGCGGGTTCGGCGGTGCTCCGAAGTTCCCGCCGTCGATGGTGCTGGAGTTCCTGCTGCGGCACAATGCCAGGGTCGGTGCCGAGCCGGCGCTGAGCATGGTGGCCGGCACCGCCACCGCGATGGCCAGGGGCGGGATGTACGACCAGCTCGCCGGTGGGTTCGCCCGCTACTCGGTGGACGCCGAGTGGGTGGTGCCGCACTTCGAGAAGATGCTGTACGACAACGCGCTGCTGCTGCGGGTGTACACGAACTGGTGGCGGGCCAGCGGCGATTACCTGGCCTCGCGGATTGCGATCGAGACCGCCAGCTGGCTGCTACGCGAGCTGCGCACTCCGCAGGGTGGGTTCGCGTCCGCTCTGGATGCGGACAGCGAAGGGGTTGAAGGTCGCTTCTACGTCTGGACGCCGGCCCAGCTCGATGCCGTGCTCGGCGACGGCGACGGTGCCTGGGCAGCCGAGCTGTTCGGGGTCACCGCCGCCGGCACGTTCGAGCACGGCAGCTCGGTGCTGCAGCTGCGCGCGGACCCGGACGACGCCGGACGCTTCCAGCAGGTGCGCGCGGCGCTGCTCGCGGAGCGCGAGACCAGGGTGCGGCCGGGCCGCGACGACAAGGTGGTCGCCGCTTGGAACGGTCTGGCGATCGCGGCGCTGGCCGAGGCGGGCGCGGTGTTCGACCGCGCCGAGTATGTCGAGGCCGCCATCGCCGCGGCCGATCTGCTGGTGTCGGTCCATCTCGGCACCGGGTCACACGGCGACCGGCTGGTCCGGACCTCCCGGGACGGCCGGCCGGGCTCCACCGCCGGCGTGCTCGAGGACTACGCCAACGTGGCCGAGGGCATGCTCGCGCTCTACGCGGTGACCAGCGAGGACGAGTGGCTCGCGTTCGCCGGGGTGCTCCTTGACGTCGCGCTATCCCACTTCGGAGATGGCTCCGGCGGGTTCTTCGACACCGCGGACGATGCCGAGGAGCTGATCCGGCGCCCGCAGGATCCGACCGACAACGCGACCCCGTCCGGGCAAGGCGCGCTCGCCGGTGCATTGCTGCGGTACGCGGCCTACACCGGGTCGGCCGAGCATCGGGAGGCCGCGGAGCGGGCACTCGGGGTCATCTCGGCGCTGGCCGCCCGGCATGCCCGGTTCGCCGGGTGGGGGCTGGCGGTGGCCGAGGCGCTGGTCGACGGGCCGCGCGAGATCGCGGTGCTCGGGCCGACCGCCGACCCGCGGACCCGGGCGCTGCGCCGGGTCGCGCTGCTCGGCACCGCACCCGGCGCGGTCGTCGCGGTCGGCGATCCGGCCGAGCTGGCCGCGGTGCCGCTGCTCTACGACCGCCCGCTGGTCGACGGCGCGCCGACGGCGTACGTGTGCCGGCAGTTCACCTGCGATGCGCCGACCACCGCGGCGGACGTGCTCGCCGGGCAGGTGGGGGCTCGGGTCTCGGCCGGCTGACGGTTACCCGGGTCGGTCACCCGGGTCTCGGCCAGGTGACGGGTCGGTCGCGGGTCGGCCGAGGGTCGGTGTCGGTAGCGCAACATCGGCATCGAAGCGATCTCGGCCGGAGCACGGTTGCGCTACCTGCGATTTCGCGTGGAACCAGGCGCGGCCATGCTCCGGTCACAGGACCTGTCCGGTCCCGCTAGCGACCTGAGTTCGGGGGTAGTCATGGCGCTCCTCGCACGTCGCACCATCCGATCCGTATTACCCGCGGCTGCTGTTGCGGCCGCGCTACTGCTCACCGCGTGCGGCGGTGGATCCGACTCCGGCGCCGCCGGTCTGCCTCAGGGTGGCCCGCCGCTGCCGGGAGGCCCGGTCGTTCCGGGTGGAGTTCCGGCCGCCGCCGATCCGGCCTCGACGTTCGCGCTCGACGTCGACACCGCCTCGTTCGACTATGCCCGCCGGCTGATCGGCGAGGGTCAGCTTCCCGATCCGAAGACCGTTCGGGTCGAGGAGTTCATCAACGCGTTCCGGCAGGACTACCCGCAGCCTGCAGGCAACGGCTTCACCGTCACCGTCGACGGCGCGGCAGGTGGGCTCGGCGTGCCGACCGGATACGGCGCCGATGCGGAATACCAGCCGGGCGGTGCCGAGGTCCGGTTGATGCGGGTCGGCCTGCAGACCAGGGCAGCCGATCCGGCCGGTTCCGGCACCGACTCGGCGACCGGCGGCCCGGTCGCGCTGACGTTCGTGGTGGACGTCTCCGGCTCGATGTCCGAGCCGGGCCGGCTCGACCTGGTCCAGCACGCCCTCCACACCCTGGTCGACCAGCTCGGTGCCGAGGATTCGTTCGCGCTGGTCGCCTACAGCAGTAGCGCGGCGGTGCTGTGGCAGATGACCTCGGTCGCCGCCGAACGGTCCGCGCTGCATGCCGCGATCGACCGGCTGCATCCGCTGCAGAACACCAACCTGGCGGCCGGGCTCGCCGCCGGCTATCAGGTGGCCAGGGCCGGCTTCGTGCCCGGTGCCGAGAACCGGGTCATCCTGCTCTCCGACGGCCTGGCCAACGCCGGTGCCACCGACCCCGTAGAGATTCTCGATCAGGTCCGGAACGAGGCAAGCCGCGGCATCGACCTGCTGTGCGTCGGAGTCGGCCGGGAGTACGGCGACGAGCTCATGGAACGGTTGGCCGACCAGGGCGACGGGATGGCGGTCTACGTCAGTTCCGTGGAGGATGCGCGGGCGCTGTTCGTGGACCGGTTGGCCAGCACGTTGCAGGTGCGAGCCAGGGACGCAAAGGCGCAGGTGGTGTTCGACCCGCAGACCGTGCTGTCCTACCGGCTGATCGGCTACGACAATCGCCTGCTCGCCGACACCGACTTCAGAAACGACGAGGTGGACGGTGCCGAGATCGGGCCTGGGCACAGCGTGACCGCGCTGTACGAGATCGTGCTGGCGCCCGGGGCCGCGCCGTCTGGCCGGGTAGCGCAGGCCAGTGTGCGGTGGCTGGATCCGGTGACCGAGCTGCCCGACGAGGCGACCCGCGAGGTGTTCGTTGCGGATCTTGCTGGTGACGTCTGGCGGGAGCCGTCGGCGCGGCTCCAGGTGGATGCGGTCGTCGCCCGGTTCGCCGCCCTGCTCCGGGTCGGCGCCGATGGCTGGTCGGGATACCAGGCCGGCCCGTACCCGCTGTCCGACGCCACGGAGCTGGCCGGGCATGCCGACCGGCTGGCCGCCATGACCGAGGATCCCCAGGTCGCCGAGCTGGCCGAGCTGCTTCGGCGGGCCGGACACCTGATCGGGTAGGGGAGTCGAAATGAGACTGGTCACCGTGGTGTGTAATCGTGTAATCATAATTACATGACTACCGAGAAGAGATCGTCGCAGCAGTCGACGGAGAAGATACGCGGGTGGCTGTCCGGCCGCCTGCCCGAGGACTGGTTCACCGAGCCGGTCGAGGTCACGGTTGATCGTGACGAGATCACCATCGTGGGGCGGATCGCCGAGCCGACCGTGGCCGAGGACGCGTCGGACGCCGAGCGGGCCGCCGCGCACGCCGGGAAGATCAAGGAGTTCCGGGAGCGGACCAGGGAACGGCGGATCGAGATCGCCCGGGAGCTCGAGCACGCCGCCAGGCGGAAGGTGGCCTGGGGCGTCGACAGCGGCGACCAGCGCGAGCTGTTCACCACGTTGTCGGTGCCGGTGATGACCCGGCTGCGGCAGGCCGACCGGGCCGTGCTGGACACTCTGGTCGACGCCGGCGTGGCCCGCAGCCGCAGCGAGGCGCTCGCCTGGTGCGTCCGCCTGGTGGGCAAGAACGCCGAGACCTGGCTGGGTGAGCTGCGCGAGGCGATGCAGAAGGTCGAGCAGGTGCGCGAGTCCGGCCCGACCAACCAGATGGTGTAGGTGCGGTAGCCGACGGGGATCGACGACACTGTCGTCGATCCCCGTCTGGCACCGGGCGACGGACCCCCCGCCGCGCGTCCGGTCGGCATCCGGCAAACGGCACGGTCGGCCGCTAGCGGGCCACCGACTAGTTCAGCGAGTCGACGATTGTGTCGGCCGTCGGTGCCACCGGAGCGGGGGCCGCGCCCACCCGGCTTACCCGAATCTCGGCGCCCATCCTCAGCTGCTGCAGCATCTCGGTCACGTCAGGCCGGTCGATCCGCTCGATCACCTGCTCCAGCACCGGAGCCTCGGTGAGATCGATCCGCAGCCAGCGACCCCGCGTATAGGTCGTTGTCCGCGGTCACGAGGATCTGGTCGCCGTCCTTGAACATTCGCAGCCGCGTCTCTCGAGCTTGGCCAGCGCAGCGTCCAGCTCGGCCCCCGCCGCCGCGTCGTTGTTCGTCGCCTCGATGGTCGCCGGCGGCGCACCGGACGATGACGAGGAGCAGCCGGCTAACGCGAGGATGGTGAGGCTAGTCGCGACGATTGCTCGGCGCACGGCCTAGCCGAGCGTCCCGACGACTCCGGGAGCGATCCCGGTGTGCTGCGTCATGTAGTCCTGCCGCTCGGCCTTCAGCTTGGCGACCAGATCCTGATACTCGTCCAGCCGGCCCTGCCGCTGGTACAGCTTGCGCGGCGCGAGCAGCTCCGGGTCGTCGAATCCGGGCACCGAGGAGGCGACCAGGTATCCGAAGTCGGGGTCGGTCTCCCAGTCGATGGTGCCTTCGGCAATCGCCTTCACGATGGCCGAGGTGTGCGGGATCTTGACCTTCTTCGACCGGTCATCGTCGTCGCCGCCACCGACCCGCCCGGTGTTCAGGACGAACACCTCGAAGTCGTAGTCCATCGAGTCGATCATCTCGCCGAGCCGGTTGCCTTGCTCGTAGTCGTGACCCATGAAGAACGGGTTTGTCCCCGGAACACGCAGGAACTTGCCCGCCTCGGCCGTGCCGCCGGCCGAGGTGCCCTTGGTCTCGCCGAGCATGTAGTAGGCGATCGCCTGCTCTTTGCTGGCCATCTTGGCGACCGCCGGGATGATCGACTCGTTCCGGTTGAGGATCAGCAGGACGTCGGCCTTGCCCAGCTTGCGCGGGTCGAAATGCGGGATCTCCGCCAGGCCGAATGTGCCGCGGCCGTTCGCCGTGTACGAGTCGTCGTAGAAGTCGACCTTGCCTTCCGGTGACACGGCCACGTTCTCCAGCCAACCGGACGGCTTGGTCAGCGCGCCGTAGATGGTCGGCTCGTAGGCCGGGTCGAGCCCGAAGGTCTTGGCGAAGCAGCCGTTCTCGGTCGCGTACGCATCGCCGCCGGCGACCAGTGCGACGATGTCGTCCTGGACCGGCAGCGAGTCGTTCTGCCGAGTGAACGTGGTCGTGGTCTTGCCGGTGCCGGACAGCCCGACGATCAGCACCACCTTCTCGCCGCCATCCACCGGAATGACCTTGGCGCCGGCGTGCATCGCCAGCGCGCCCTGCTGGTAGGCCCACTCCATCCACATCCGCAGGCCGCCCATCTTCGACTCACCGAAGTAGTCGATGTTGAACACCCGGGTGACCCAGTTGTCCAGGTCGATAGTGACCAGCCTGCCGTCCGGGTAGTCACCAGGGGCGGGGCAGTTGGGCGTGTAGATGACGGTGAGCGCGTCCTGCTCCCGCCAGGCGGCGTCCTTCGGGTAGTACAGCTGTGCCTGCATGCCGGGGATGTTGGAGTTGGTGCGCTCGATGAACACCCGGGCGGGGCGGCGCAACGGGGAGTTCTCCGGGCCGATGTAGCCCTCCACCACAACCATGTCCTGGCCGGCGATGTAGTCCGCCTGGGCCGCGGCCACCCGCTCGTACTCGTCGCGCGGCATCGTCTGCTTGGTGGTGCGCGACGGGTCGTCGGTCACGATGAAGGTCGACCCCGCCGACCGGGCGGTCACCACGGCCTTGATGTTGTAGTTGCCGAACTCCGTCAGCTGAGCGTTGGGCATCTCGGCCACGTACGCCTTGAGCTGATCCTGGGTCGGGTCCACCTGCACCGACTTGGCGCGTGGAAGCTCGATCGCCACGGGGCGGTCCTTTCGATCACGTGAGCGGCGGCCCTCGCCCGGGGGGTGGAGCGTGGGTCGTGGCCGGAGCATACCCACTCCTCCAGATAGTGAGACGCGCGGGATTGACCCGTCCGGTCCGCCGCCGGGCCGTCTGTCACGATGCGGTAAGCGGCCATCGGGGGCGGCTAGGGTGATCGACCATGGGTGTGCGCAGTCTGCTGTATGGGCTCTACGAACGGCGGCTGGCCGCGGCTCTGCCGCGGGACCGGATGCCGCGGCACGTCGGCGTGATCATCGACGGGAACCGCCGATGGGCCAGGGCGGCCGGACAGACCCCGCAGGGCGGGTACCGGCGCGGCGCTGCCAAGTACCACGAGGTGGTCGAGTGGTGCGAGCAGGCCGGGGTCGAGGTGGTGACCCTGTGGCTGCTGTCCACCGACAACCTGCACCGGCCCAAGGAGCAGCTCGAGCCGTTGCTGCGGATCATCGAGGACGTTGTCCGCGATCTTGCCGCGAGCGAGCGCTGGCGGGTCCATCCGGTGGGCGCGCCCGACCTGCTCCCGCCAGAGACCGCCCGGGTGGTCAAGGAGGCGGACGCCGCCACGGCCGACCGGACCGGCATGTTGATCAATGTCGCGGTTGGGTACGGCGGCCGGCAGGAGATCGCGGACGCGGTCCGATCTCTACTCCAGGAGCACGCCAGCCGGGGCACCTCGATCGAGGAGCTTGCGGAGGTCCTCGACGTGGAGCACATCGCCGAGCACCTCTACACCAAGGGGCAGCCCGACCCCGATCTGGTGATCAGAACCTCGGGCGAGCAGCGGCTGTCCGGCTTCCTGCTGTGGCAGTCCGCGCACACCGAGCTGTACTTCTGCGAGGCCTACGGGCCGGACTTCCGGCGGGTGGATTTTCTGCGGGCGCTGCGCGACTACGCGGCCCGGCACCGGCGCTTCGGCGCCTAGCGCGACATCCGGGTCGGCTAGCTCCACTCCGTGGCGCTGCCCGGGAAGTCGTCGTGGATCACCGGAACCACGCAGAACAGGTTGCCGGCCGGATCACGCAGGATCCACCAGCCCGCCTCGATGTAAGTGACCTTGGTCGCGCCGAGCTGCTCGAGCCTGGCCACCTCGGCCTCGAGGTCGTCGGTCTCGATGTCGAGATGCAGCCGTCGAGACGGCTCGCCGATGAGCTGCACGAACACCTGGGGAGGATCGTGCCGGCCGAGATCGATGTAGGGATCGTCGGCCGGCTCGCGACTGGGTGTGCGGCCGAGCGCGCCGGCCCAGAACGCGGCGGTCGCGTCGAACTGGTCCGCGGGGACGTCGATGCCGATCGCGCAAAGTCTGCTGCGGTGCACGGTCACCTCCTGGAGTTGGCGCTGTCCGACGGGCAGTATCCGATCTTTCCACAGCGGTGATCAACACCGGTCCGCTCCGTTGCACCATCTGCTCGGCGCGCCGCAAGCGCTGGGCGATTGACGGCCACCCGCTTGGATCGACCAGGCGGCTGGCCACCCTGCGAGACGCGCGTTGCGCTCCGTGTGAGCGGCCTCCGGGACGGGTACCGTCGCACTAAGGCGGTGGCATCCGACCGCCGCCCCGAGAGGCCACCAGTGGCGAATAGTGTCCGGCGCCGACCGACCCAGCGGCGGCGAACTTACGTCCTCGACACCAGCGTCCTGCTCGCCGATCCCCGCGCGATATTGCGCTTCGACGAGCACGAAGTAGTCCTCCCGGTCGTAGTCATCAGCGAGTTGGAAGCCAAGCGGCATCACCCCGAGCTGGGGTACTTCGCCCGCGCGGCGTTGCGGCTGCTCGATGAGTTCCGGGTGCTGCATGGCAAGCTCGACTCCCCGGTCTCGCTCGGCGCATCGGGCGGGAGCCTGCACGTCGAGCTGAACCACAACGATGCGGCGGCGCTGCCGCCGGGCTTCCAGCTCGGCGACAATGACACCCGCATCCTCGCGGTCGCGCACAACCTGGCCGCCGAGGGCAAGCAGGTTGTGCTGGTCTCGAAGGATCTTCCGCTGCGGGTGAAGGCGTCGGCGGTGGGTCTGGCCGCCGAGGAATATCGGGCGGAGACCGTCATCGAGTCCGGCTACACCGGGATGGCCGAGCTCACCGTGGGCTCGGACGTGCTGGACCGGCTCTACAACGGAGACCACGTCGAGCTCGATGCGGCCGGGGAGCTGCCCTGCCACACCGGCCTGGTGCTCGCCTCCGATCGCGGTCACGGGCTGGGCCGGGTGACCTCCGACAAGAAGGTGCAACTGGTTCGCGGCGACCGAGAAGCGTTCGGGTTGCGGGGCCGCAGTGCCGAGCAGCGGGTGGCGCTCGACCTGCTGCTCGACCCAGAGGTAGGAATCATCTCGCTTGGCGGCCGGGCCGGCACCGGCAAGTCGGCGCTGGCATTGTGCGCCGGTCTGGAGGCCGTGCTGGAGCGGCGCCAGCACCGCAAGGTCATGGTGTTCCGGCCGCTCTATGCCGTCGGCGGCCAGGATCTCGGCTACCTTCCTGGCACCGAGTCGGAGAAGATGGCGCCTTGGGCCCAGGCGGTCTTCGACACGCTCGGCGCGGTGGTCGCCAAGGACGTGCTCGACGAGGTGCTCGACCGCAGCATGCTCGAGGTGCTGCCGCTGACCCACATCCGCGGTCGCTCGTTGCACGACGCGTTCGTGATCGTCGACGAGGCGCAGTCGCTGGAACGCGGCGTGCTGCTCACCGTGCTGTCCCGGATCGGGGCCGGTTCCCGGGTGGTGCTGACCCACGACGTCGCGCAGCGGGACAACCTGCGGGTCGGCCGCTACGACGGCGTGGTGGCGGTGGTGGAGAAGCTGAAGGGGCACCCGTTGTTCGCCCACGTGACGCTGACCCGTTCCGAACGGTCGCCGATCGCGGCGCTGGTCACCGAGATGCTCGAGGAGTTACCGGTTTAGGGCGGGTCTCCCGAGACACACCCCTTAGGTGGTGTCGTCGAGCAGGGCACACCCTGGCGCGGGGATCGGCCAGGCCGGATCCGGGCGCCAGCGTTCCCAGCCGGAGCTGAACGGTGCGCCCCAGCGCTCGATCACCTCGACGGCAGCCCGGCCGTCCCGGCGGATCTGGGCCGCCTCGGCCGGGCTGACCCGGCCGGCCTCGGTTGCGGCAACCAGCTCGTCCTGGTCTTTCCAGGACCAGTGCCGATTGGTATCCACCCAGATGTCCAGGATGTGATCGGTGGTGCGGACCTCCCGGTCGCCGAACGCGAGCGGGCGCTCGAGGTTCACGTACCAGCCGCGAAACTGCCAGGCCTCGGTCCAGAACCACCACACCGTCCACGGCACACCGGTCGGCGACACCCGCAACACCCCCTGGCCCCGCCAGCGTCGCCGGACCTGCTTCCACGGTTGCCGGAAGCGCTCGGTCAGCGGCGCGGTGCGAATCTCCGCGCCGTCGGCCAGCACCGACCACAGCACCTCGGACCCCGGCGCCTGCCACGTGACCAGGCCGGTCTCGTTGTGCCTGATCACCCGGACCACGCCCTGGCCTTCCACCGAGCCGTTCGGATGCAGGTACGTCGAACAGATCTCGGTACCCGGCGCCCACCGGGCCGGTGGGTCCGGCCGTACTGCTGCGGTCACGGGTGGGTCATGGACAGGACGTCGAGCGCCTCGTCGAGCTGCTCGGCGGTCAGCTTGCCGGCTTCGATGTAGCCGCGCTCGAGCACGACCTGCTTGATGGTCTTGCGCTCGGCCAGGGCCTGCTTGGCGACCTTGGCGGCCTCCTCGTAGCCGATGTACTTGTTCAGCGGCGTCACGATGGACGGCGAGGACTCGGCGAACTCCGCACAGCGTTCGACGTTCGCGGTGATCCCGTCGATGCACTTGTCGGCGAACAGCCGCGACATGTTGGCCAGGAGCCGGATCGACTCGAGCACGTTGCGGGCCAGCATCGGCAGCATCACGTTGAGCTCGAAGTTTCCGGCCGCACCACCGAACGCGATCGCGGCATCGTTGCCGATCACCTGGGCGGACACCATGCACATCGCCTCGGGGATGACCGGGTTCACCTTGCCCGGCATGATCGACGATCCGGGTTGCAGGTCGGGCAGGTAGATCTCGGTGAGGCCGGTGCGCGGTCCGGACGCCATCCAGCGGATGTCGTTGCTGATCTTGTAGAGCGAGACCGCGATCGTGCGCAGCTGCCCGGACAGCTCGACCAGGCCGTCCCTGGCGCCTTGCGCCTCGAAGTGGTCGCGGGCCTCGGTCAGCGGCAGCCCGGTCGCGGCCGCGACCTCGGCGATCACCCGAGCGGAGAATCCCGGTGGGGTGTTGATCCCGGTGCCCACCGCGGTGCCACCCAGCGGCAGCTCGGCCACCCGCGGCAGCGTAGCCTCCAGCCGCTCGATGCCGATCCGGACCGCAGCCGCGTAGCCGCCGAACTCCTGTCCGAGGGTCACCGGCGTGGCATCCATCAGATGCGTGCGGCCGGACTTGACCACCTGTGCGTACTCGGCCGCCTTGGCCTCGAGCGCGTTCGCCAGGTGGTCGAGCGCCGGGATGAGATCGCGCACCACGGCGCTGGTCGCCGCGATGTGGATCGAGGCCGGGAACACGTCGTTGGAGGACTGGCTCGCGTTGACATGGTCGTTCGGATGCACCGGCCGGCCGAGCTTCTCGCCGGCCAGCGACGCGAGCACCTCGTTGGTGTTCATGTTCGACGAGGTGCCGGAGCCGGTCTGGAACACGTCGATCGGGAAGTGCTCGTCCCAGTGGCCGGCCGTCACCTCGGCAGCGGCCTCGATGATCGCGTCGGCCAGGTCCTTGTCGAGCACGGCCATCTCGGCGTTGACCTTCGCGGCCGCGGCCTTGATCCGGGCCAGCGCTTCGATGTGCGAGGGCTCCAGCGTGCTGCCCGACACCGGGAAGTTCTCCACCGCGCGCTGGGTCTGCGCCCGCCACTTCGCGTGCGCGGGCACCCGCACCTCGCCCATCGAATCGTGCTCGATGCGGTAGTCCTGCTCGGTCATGGTCGCTCCGTGCTTGAGCCGAATGGTCTGCCGGTTCAAGCCTAGGGCTCGCCGGGCCTAGTCGATGAGCCGCTTGCGCATCCAGCGGACCGCCAGCCACCACATCAAGGCGGCAAACACCGCAAGCGCCCCGACATGGTAGAGATCGCGCCACGGCTGGAACCCGAATGCGGCATGCCTGACCAGCTCTACACAGTGGTAGAGCGGGTTGAACTGGGCCGCCGCTTGGGCCCAGCCGGGCAGGTCGTCGAGCGGGAAGAAGGTGCCGGCGACCAGGAACAGCGGAGTGATCACGGCCGAGATGATGTAGTTGAAGCTGTCGATCGACGGGACCACGGCCGAGGTCCAGATGCCGAACAGGGCGAAGCCAAACCCGGTCAGGAAGCCGATCAGCGGCACCACGACCATGCCGAGGCTGGGCGCCAAGCCGAACGCCATCGCCACCAGCAGCGGCGCGCAGCCGTAGACCCCGGACTTGGCGGCATGCCAGGACGCCTCCGCGGTCACCACCTCGTGCACGTCGACCGGGGTGGCCAGCACGGCCGAGTAGGTCTGCTGGTAGATCCGGCGCACGAACGTGACGAACATGCCGGCGAACGCCGAGGTAAAGAGCACCGCGGTCGCGACCACGCCGGTGCCGAGGAACTCGATGTAGGGCATCCCGTTGATGGTCGAGACCAGTGAGCCGAACCCGATCCCGAACGCCAGCAGGTAGATAGTCGGCTCCACCACCGAGGAGAACGTGGTCGACGCCCAGTAGCGCCTGAACAGCGCAAACTCATGAGCCCACACCGCGCCCACACACTGCGGCTCGAACCAGCGCAACCGCGGCCGGCCAGCCGTCGGATCGGCCCCGAGCTGGGCGGTCGTGGCGCTCATGCGGGCCCCTGCGGAAACGTGACCGAGGCGAGCGGTTTCGTGGGCCTCATTCGACGGTCTCCCCGGTCAGCACGACGAACACGTCCTCCAGGTTGCTGGGGCGGGATGCTCCAGGACCGAGCTGTTCGGCGACCGAGATCGGCATCTCCTCCGCTCGCAGCACGGAAACCGCGGGCCCGGTGCGCCGGCTCGGCAGCCCGGCCGCGGCCACGATCGCCTCGATCTCCAGCAGCCGTTCCGGCGGCCCGTAGTACTCGATGGCTTCCTTGCCGGCGTAGGAGTCGAGCAGGTTGCGCGGCGTGCCCCGGGCCACGATCCGCCCGTGCGACATGATCGCTACGTTGTCGGCGAGCCGCTCGGCCTCCTCGATGTAATGGGTCGACATCAGCACTGTCACCCCGTTGCTGCGCAACGCGTCGATCAGCGCCCACAGCTCCTGGCGGACCTGCGGGTCCAGACCCACGGTCGGCTCGTCGAGCAGCACCAGCCGCGGAGTGTGCACCAGCCCGCGGGCGATCAGCAGCCGGCGGCGCATCCCGCCGGACAGCTTCTCGGCCTTGGTGTCGGCCCGGTCGGTGAGCTGGGCCAGCTTCAACGCCTGGTCGACGGCGGCGCGCCGTTCGCCCGCCGGGACCCGGTAGAGATGGGCGAACACGGCGAGGTTCTGCCGGGCGGTGAGCTCGATGTCGATGTTGTCCTGTTGCGGCACCACGCCCATCAGGGCGCGGGCGTGCTTGGACTCGCGCGGGATCTGGTAGCCGAGCACCTCGATCTCGCCCGCGTCGGCGCAGGTCTGTGCGGTCAGCATCCGCATGGTGGTCGACTTGCCGGCACCATTGGGGCCGAGCAGGCCGAGGCAGGTGCCGGCCGGGACCTCGAGATCCAAGCCGTCCACGGCGATGATCTCGCCGTAGCGCTTGACCACGCCGCGCAGGCTGACGGCGAGCTCCTGGACCTGATCCCGGTTGGCTTCCATGGTCCCAACCGTAAGGGCTGGGTCCGACAGGACACCGCCGGATATTTGCGGGTGCGTCGGGCGCCAGGTGCCGGCTACGACTGCATGGCGTCCAGTGCCTTGACCCGCGGAGGGGGTACCGGAGCGAGCTCCGCATCCGGACCGGCGGGGCGACCGCGCAGGATCAGGAACAGCCCGCCCTCGACCAGCAGGTAGCCCAGATAGGCCAGCGCACACACGAGCAGCGGGAACGCGATCACCGGTAGAGCCAGCGCGGCGACCAGACCCAGCTGCCACCATCGACCCCACAGCACCAGCGACGCGGCGCCGACTGCCAGCACCGCGAGAGTCGCGTTGAGCAGTTCCTGCCAGATCGGGCGATCACCCATCCACGGCAGCTCCAGGTCCCAGATTGGCGCGTCGACGAGGTCGAGCATCTGGATGATCCCGCCGGCGCCGAACACCAGACTCACCGCAGCGATCAGGAAGATCCACCACCACCGTAGCCGCTGCCCCTTGCTGACCAGGGTTCGCAAACTGACCGCGGACCACATCATCCACGAGCGCACGAACGGCACGCCGAGATAGCGCAGTGCGTTGCGGAACACGTGATCAGCGATCTGTCCGGTCACCGGCTTACCGGATCCGTCCTGGTGGGCCTCGTTGAGCAGGCTGTCGTGCAGGATCGCGGCCGGAGTGTGGGTGCCGTCCTTGGGGACTAACCAGGTCAGCAGCGGCGGCACCGAGGCAAGATCCGTGACGAACGTGTCTTGGTTCTGGGGCACCACGAAGACCCATTCCGGGTGCTGGGGATCCCGGTAGGAGAACGTGCGCCGGACCAGATACTTGCCTGGCCTGTTCTCGACTCGCATCAGTTCGAACACCGCGCGACCATGTCCGTCAGCGTCAAAGAAGACCTGCGTGACCACGGGCCACCCCCTGCTGTTGATCCTCGCCTCAGATCTCACCACAGATTCACGACGTCAACCCGGCTCATTGGGTTATGTCTGTCGGGTCTGTGGCTGGGCGGAAGCGGTCGCGAGATCTGCCAGGACGAGGTCCCGATCGTCGGCGTCGGCGATGTGGTCGGCTGCGTCCCGCGCCCGCGCCGTCCACACGCTGGCTTGCTCGGTGTCACCGGCGACCGCGTGCGCTCGGGCCAGCGCCTCCATGGCGAACGCGAGGTCGAAGTCACCGATCCCATGCTGCTCGCACAACTCGAGCGTCCGTCGAGCATGGTAGAGAGCAGGCTCGGCCCGTCCGAGCACCGCGTAGACCCGCGAACACTGCCACTCGCCGCGGGCCCGATTCACCGCGGAGCCGATCTGGCCCCAGTGATACCTGGAGGCGTGCGCCATGTGGATCATGTCGTCGTCCTGGTCGCGGGTGCGCTGCTCAGCCTCGAGTAGCGTCCACACGCCGTTGAACAGCTTCACGGCGATTGCTCGCTCGCCGCCGGCCCACCCTCGACGGACATCGACTCACCTCACCAGCTCGGTTAGTGCGGTGCCTCTGGCGACCCCGCGCTTAAGATCCGGTGACCGGATGGTCGAAGTCCACCGTGGCGTAGGCGCGCAGCTTGGCCAACCGGTGAAAGCTCTCGATCAACCGCACCGTGCCACTCTTGGACCGCATCACGATCGAATGCGTGCTGGCGCCGCCGGCCCGATACCGAACCCCGCGGACCAGCTCGCCGTCGGTCACTCCGGTCGCGACGAAGAACACGTTCTCGCCGCTGACCAGGTCGTCGGTGGTCAGCACCCGATCCAGGTCGTGGCCGGCACCGATCGCCTTGTGCCGCTCGACCTCGTCGCGCGGCCACAGCTTGCCCTGGATCACCCCGCCCAGGCACTTGATCGCGGCCGCGGCGATGATGCCCTCCGGGGTGCCACCGATGCCCAAGAGCAAGTCGACGCCGGTGCCCTCGCGGGCGGCCATGATCGCGCCGGCCACGTCACCATCGGTGATGAACTTGATCCGTGCGCCCGCCTCCCGGACCTGCGCGACAAGCTCCTCGTGCCGGGGCCGGTCGAGCAGGCAGACCGTCACGTCCTCAGGCGAGCCACGCTTGGCCTTCGCGACCGCGGCGATGTTGTCGCGGACCGGGGCGTCGATGTCGATGACGTCGGCCGCCTCCGGCCCGGTGGCGAGCTTGTCCATATAGAAGACCGCTGACGGGTCGTACATGGTGCCGCGCTCGGCCACCGCCATGACCGAGAGCGCGTTGCTCATGCCCTTCGCGGTCAGCGTGGTGCCGTCAATCGGATCGACTGCGACATCGCACTCGGGACCGCTGCCGTCGCCGACCCGCTCTCCGTTGTAGAGCATCGGCGCACGGTCCTTCTCGCCCTCGCCGATCACCACGATGCCGTTCATGCTGACCGTGCCGATCAGTACCCGCATCGCGTTGACCGCGGCCGCGTCGGCGCCGTTTTTGTCGCCGCGGCCCACCCAGCGTCCGGCGGCCATGGCGGCAGCCTCGGTGACCCGGACGAGCTCCAGGGCAAGGTTGCGGTCCGGCGCCTCGCGGTGAACTTCGAGGTCGGCCGGGATCGTGCTTTGGTCGGTCATGACCGGTATGCCCTTCGTGCGGCCCGATGGCTTGCCTCGCAGGATAGTGACCGGACCAAACCTGACCAGCCCCGAGTCCGGCCGCAGGCGGCCGGAAGACCCTAGTCACTCGATTGGCCGCACGGCCGACCCATACCCGAAGATGTCCTCGTGGCATCTCAGCAGGTCCGGATCAGCTCGCCCACCGATATCCTTCGAGCGGTCGGCTTCGTCGTCCTGATCGTGGTTGCCGTGGTCCTGCTGGCGCCGCGCCGCCACTATGACGCGATCAAGGAGATCGACTACACCGGCGACCTGGCCTCGGCCCGGGCGCTGGCGCCGTACCACGTGCTCGCCCCGCAGGGGCTGGCGGTTGGCTGGAAGCCGACCAGCGTGCGCTACGTCGAGCAAGACGGCCACACCATGTGGCACCTGGGCTACCTCAGCCCGGCGGAGGAGTACGTCGGCATCGAGCAGAGCGATGGGCCGGCCGAGGTCTGGATCAGGCAGCAGACCCACGGTGGCCGACCAGAGGGGACCATGCCGGTGGACGGCCAGACCTGGACGATGCGCTACCAGGCGGACAAGGACCTCCGATCGCTGGCGGTCACCGAGGACGGGGTGACTACCGTGGTCGCCGGGATCGCGTCCTACCAGACGCTGGCCGAGTTGGCCCTTTCACTGGAGTAGCGGCCGGGGGGTTGCTCGACCAACGACGGGGATACCCGACCAACGACGGGGATACTCGACCAACGAAGGGGATACCCGACCTACGACGGGGATACCCGACCGGTGACGGGTATTCCCGCAGATCTCCCGACCAGCGTGCCAGCCGGCCCGGGTCGAGGCAGACCGGATCAGTCGCCGGCGGGACCTTCGCCGTCATGCCCGGTCGCCGCGGCCAGCCGGGCTCGGGCGCCGTCCAGCCACTGCTGGCAGATCGCGGCCAGCTTTTCCCCGCGCTCCCACAGCGCCAGCGAGTCCTCCAGCGAAAGACCGCCGGCCTCCAGCGTGCGGACCACCTCGGTCAGCTCCTCGCGGGCCTGCTCGAACCCGGGCGTCTGCTCGGTCATTCCGACACCCTAGTGTCGCGTGAGGGAAGCGCTTAACCCTGGCCAGGTCCAGGCGGCGCCTCGCTGCGTTGTCGTCGTCGGCGATAGCTCCGCTATCGACTCCTCCTCCGCCTTGCGATGCATCCACCTGTCCTCCGGCCAGGTCAAAGCGCTTCCCTCACACGACACTAGAGCCGCGCGACTCGGCTGCGAGCTTGCCCTCGGCGACCCGGACGACCAGCTCGGTTCCGGCCGGCGCCTGGGCCGGGTCGCGGACCACCGCGCCGTCGGTGAGCTGCACGACCGCGTAGCCGCGGCCGAGCGTGGCCTGCGGCGACAGCGCCTGGACCCGGGCCAGATTGTGGCGCAGCTCGTCGATGGCCCGATCCAACCGATGGGACAGGGAGCGCCGGGCGGTCCGGAGCAGCTCGGTGACCTCGATGCCGAGCCGGTCGACCAGCTGCCGCGGCCGGGCCAGCACCGGCCGTTGCCGCACCGCGTCCAGCGACGCCTGCTCCCGGTCGAGCCGGCCGGTCAGGCTTCGGCGTAGCCGAGCCCGCAGCTCGCTCACCCGGCGCGCTTCCTCACCAACGTCGGGGACGATCCGCTTGGCCGCGTCGGTCGGGGTGGACGCCCGGACATCGGCGACGAAGTCGAGCAGCGGGCTGTCCTGCTCGTGCCCGATCGCCGAGACGACCGGGGTGCGGCAGGCCGCGACGGCGCGGATCAGTGCCTCGTCGGAGAACGGCAGCAGGTCCTCGACCGAGCCACCGCCGCGGGCAATCACGATCACCTCGACGTCCGGGTCGCGGTCCAGTGTGGTCAGTGCTTTGCGGATCTCGGTGACCGCGTACGGGCCCTGGACCGGGACGGCTTCGACCCGGAACCGCACCGCCGGCCAGCGCCGGCGCGCGTTGTCCAGCACGTCGCGCTCGGCCGCCGACCCGCGGCCGCAGATCAGCCCGATCGTGGCTGGCAGGAACGGCAGCCGCTGCTTGCGGGCCGGATCGAACACGCCCTCGGCGTGCAGCACCCGGCGCAGCTGCTCGATCCGGGCCAGCAGCTCGCCCAGGCCGACCGGGCGGATCTGCTCGGCGACCAACGACAGCTGGCCCCGCGGAACGAAGAACTCAGGCCGGGCGTAGATCACGACCCGCTGGCCCTCGCCGATCGGCGGGACGACCGCGTCCAGCAGCGACTGCCGGCAGGTCACTTGCAGCGAGACGTCGGCGTCCGGATCGCGCAAGGTGAGGAACACGGTCGGCTGCCCGGGCCGGCGGCTGATCTGGGTGATCTGACCCTCGACCCAGATCCGGCCGAGCCGGGAGATCCACTGGCCGATCAGCCGGGCTACCGTGCGTACCGGTACCGGCTTGTCGGCCGAGGTCTCCAGCGCCATCGACGGCCACGCTACCGGTGCACAAAGATCGGTAAGCCGGACGCCACGTACGATGGACCGCATGACCGAACCGACCCGCCGTGTCCTGCTTGCCGCACCCCGGGGTTACTGCGCCGGAGTCGACCGGGCGGTCGAGACGGTCGAGAAGGCGCTCGAGCTGTACGGCGCCCCGGTCTACGTCCGCAAGCAGATCGTGCACAACAAGCACGTGGTGCAGACCTTGGAGCGGCGCGGCGCGATCTTCGTCGAGGAAACCGAGGAGGTTCCCGAGGGCGCGCTGGTGATCTTCTCGGCACACGGGGTCGCCCCGGTGGTGCACGACGAGGCCCGCGAGCGGAACCTGCGCGCGATCGACGCGACCTGCCCGCTGGTGACCAAGGTGCACAACGAGGCCAGGCGGTTCGCGGCCGACGACTACGACATCCTGCTCATCGGCCACGAGGGCCATGAGGAGGTGATCGGGACGACCGGCGAGGCACCCGAGCACATCCACCTCGTCGACGGCCCGGACGACGTCGCGAGCATTACGGTCCGAGACGAGAACAAGGTCGCCTGGCTGTCCCAGACCACGCTGTCCGTCGACGAGACCAACGCCACCGTAGCCGGGCTGCGGGAACGGTTCCCGCAGCTGCTCGACCCGCCAAGCGACGACATCTGCTACGCCACCCAGAACCGGCAGGACGCGGTCAAGCTGATGGCACAGCAGTCGGATCTGGTCATCGTGGTCGGGTCCACCAACTCGTCCAACTCGGTCCGCCTGGTCGAGGTAGCGCTGAAGAGCGGCGCGCGCTCCGCCTACCTGGTCGATACCGCGGACGAGATCGACAAGCAGTGGCTGGACGGGGTCGACACGGTCGGCGTGACCAGCGGTGCCTCGGTGCCGGAGATTCTCGTCCACGGGGTACTGGACTGGCTGGCCGAGCAGGGGTATGCCGACGTCAGCGAGGTCCGGGCCGCGCACGAAAGCCTGCTGTTCGCGCTGCCGCACGAGCTGCGCCGCGACCTCAAGGTCGCGACCGCGGCGACCGCCGCTACCCCGGCCCCGACCGCGACCAGCTAACTTCCCGCCGCCTCCGGCAGCTCCAGCTCCAGCAACGAGTCGGTCGCCGACGCCACCAGCTCCGGCGCCTGCACCTGCCGCGGCACTGTCGACAGCTGGGCCGGTGCGGCCAGCTCTTCGGTGGTGACCTTGAGCTCGGTGAACCGCCGCGCGGTGACCAGCACCCGGGATTCGACCGAGGCGACCGTGTCGTTGTACGACTTGACCGCGCTCTCCAGCTGACCACCGAGCTTGTTGAGGTGCCGCCCCATCACGGCGAGCCGGCCATGCAGCTCCCGGCCGAGGTCGAAGACCTTCTGCGCATTCGCGGCCAGCGCCTCCTGCCGCCAGGTGTAACCGATCGTGCGCATGATCGCGATCAGGTTGCTCGGCGTGGCCAGCACCACGTTGCGCTCGAACGCGTGGTCGAACAGGGTCGGGTCCTGCTCCAGCGCGGCCTGCAGGAACGCATCCGCCGGCACGAACAGCACCACGAACTCAGGCGTCGGGGTGAACCGCTCCCAGTACGCCTTGGCGGCGAGCTGGTCGATGTGGTCGCGCAGATGCCGTGCGTGCGCCCGGAGCCGAGCCGCCCGGGTCGCGTCGTCCTTGGCGTCCATCGCCTCGATGAATCCGGCGAACGGCACCTTCGCGTCGACCACGATCTGCTTGCCATCGGCCAGTCTGACGACCAGGTCGGGACGGAGCGCTCCGTCGTCCCCGGTCGAGGTCTGCTGCTCGGTGAAGTCACAGTGCTCGACCATCCCGGCGCCTTCCACGACCCGGCGCAGCTGCAGCTCACCCCACTTGCCCCGGACTTGCGGGGCACGCAACGCGGTCACCAGCGACGCGGTCTCGGTGCGCAGCTGCTCGGACGTGGCCTGCATCTGCTCCACCTGGGTGCGCAGCGCCGCATAGGCCGAGGTGCGGTCCTTCTCCACCGTGACCAGCTGCGTCTCGACCTTGCCGAGAACCTCGGTGAGCGGCTTGACCAGGTGCTCGACGGCCTGCTTACGGGCATCCAGATCGGCCGCGGCCTTGGTCTGCGCCTGCTGCATCCGAGTCTCGGCCAGCTGCAGGAACTGCTGGCTGGACTGGGCCAACGCATCCGCGGACAGGGCCTTGAACTGCTCGGCCATCCGGGTCTGGGTCGCGGCGAGCAGTTCGATCTTCTCGGCGGCGCTGGACCGGGCGTGCTCGAGCTCGCTGGCCAGCCGGGCGGCGTCGGCGCCGAGCCGGGCCGCGTCCGCGCCGAACCGGCCTCTGGCCCACTGCGCGCCCACGACTCCACCCAGGCCCAACCCGACCAGCAGCATGAACCAGGCGCTGATGTCCATGCTCAGCAGCGTGACATCGCGGCCCGACAGTTCCCGCCGCGACACGCGGAGCGGGCGAACACGGATCAATCCGCGCTGCGCCGGATCAGGACCTGCAGTAGCTCCGGCTGCCGGTGGTAGATCGCGGCCGCGGCCAGCAGCCGGCCGAGCCAGGCGATACCGACCGCGTAGCCAAGCCCCGCGACCAGCGCCGCGGCTCCCATCATCGGGTGGCCGCTGTGCACCAGCAACGGCCCGATCAGCAGCGGCACCGCGAGGACCGCGGTCGCGGTCAGGCTGCCGATTACGACCAGCCCGGCCAGGCAGCCCTGGCCCGCGCTGGCGCCGCTGAACACGTTCGTCGAGCCCTCAGGGAGCGGGAACGGTGCGATCACGCTGGCCACGTTGCCGACGCCGAGCGAGATGGCAAGGATCGCGCAGGCCACGACGAGCGGTTCCACTGCGGCGCCGGCGCTGCCGGCCCAGGCGGCCAGGGAGACGCTGAGCAGCAGCAGGATCGGCACCCCGATCACGGCCAGCGCCAGGTTACGGCCGGCGAAATCGGCGCGGATGTCTGCCTTGTCGCGACTGGTGGCCACATGCATCCAGGTGGCCGCACCGTCCACGCCGAGCTGGTTGACCGCCTGCAGACCGATGATCGCCGCGGTCAGGCAGCAGATGTAGACCGGGCCGCTGCCGGCAGCCTGGTCCTGGCGCAGCGCGATGAACGGTCCGACTCCGCCGAACAGCACCGCCGCCATCCAGGACGACCGGCGGCGCGGCTCCCGCCAGTTGTAGCGCAGCTCCCGCGCCGCGACCGCACCCGCTCGGCCGGCGGCGTGCAGCCGGCCGGCCAGCCCGCTGCCGGCCCTGGCCACCCGGCCACCGGTCGAGGCGTCCGTGCTGAGCATGGCGGTGGTCAGCGTGCGAGCCCACCACCACAACAGCATCGGCACGCACAGGCCCGCGCCGAGCAGGCTCGCCGCCGCCACCAAGTAGTGGCCGGCCACGGACTCGGTGACCGCGCTCGCGGCCAGGCCGGGCGGGGTCCAGCGCAGCACCGCGGCGGCCGAGCGCAACAGCTCGGTGGAGCTGGACAGGTAGGCGACTCCGAGCGCCAGCACCTGACCGCTGCCGCCGATCAGCACCCCGACCAGGATCGCGAGGTCGCGCCCGCGCCGGCTGCGCAGCACCCCGGACAGCGCGGCCGCTACTGCGCGGGACAGGGCCACGCACAGCGCCAGCTCGATGCCGACCGCGAGCACCGCGACCGCCACCGAGAGACCGCCGCTGGACAGTCCGACCACGCTTCCGACCAGCAGCACCGCGGTCGCGAGCGGGGCAAGTCCGGCGAACGCGGCCACGAACAGCCCGGTGACCAGCGCCCGCGGCCGGAGCGGGAACGCCGCGAACCGGGCCAGGTCCAGCGTGTCGTCCACCCCGAACAGCCCGAGCGGCAGCATCACCCAGGCCAGCGCGAGCACGACGAACACCAGCACGCCCACGTCTCCGGCCAGCTCCGGGTGGTCGCCGAGCACGAACCAGCCGTATCCGGCCAGGGGAGCGGAGACCAGGATGGCCGTGATCCCGAGCGCGAAGCCGACCAGCCGGCCGGTGTCCTGCAGTCCGTTGGTCAGTAGCCGCAGCTTCAGCCGGACGAAGACCCCAACCATTCCAGCCCGTCACCTCCACGGTCGGAGGCGCCGACGATGTGCAGGAACGCGGCCTCGAGCGAGCGCCCGGCGCGGACGGTCTGCAGTGGCCCCTGGGCGAGGATCTGCCCGTGGTGCATGACCGCGACCCAGTCGCACAGCCGCTCGACCAGCTCCATGACGTGGCTGGAGAACACCACGCTGGAGCCGGACCGGGTGTAGCGGGTCAGCACATCCCTGATCACGCTCGCCGAGATCGGGTCGACGCCCTCGAACGGTTCGTCCAGGAACAGCGCCCGCGGGTTGTGCAGCAGGGCCGCCGCCAGGCCGATCTTCTTACGCATCCCGGTGGAGTAGTCCACCACCAGCTTGTCCCTGGCCGCGCCGAGGTCGAACACGTCAAGGAGCTGGTCGGCCCGGGTGTCCACCTCGGCGGCCGGCAGCCGGCGCAGCCGCCCGGCGTAGACCAGCAGCTCCCGACCGGACAGCCGCTCGAATAACCGCAACCCCTCCGGCAGCATCCCTACCTCGGCCTTCACCGCGGCCGGATCCGGCCAGGTGCGGTGCCCGACCACCTCGATCTCACCGGCGTCCGGCCGGAGCAGCCCGGTGATCATCGACAGCGCGGTGGTCTTGCCGGCACCGTTCGGCCCGACCAGCCCGCAGAAGCTGCCCGCCGGGATGTCGAGGTTGATCCCGGCCACCGCGATCTGGGTCCCGAACCGCTTCCACAGACCGAGCTCCCGGACCGCGAGATCGGCACCGACAGATCGCGCGTCGACCGGGGGAGCGTCCGCGGTGTCCACCGAGCCTCCGTCCAACCCATCCGGTATTTACCGGCTCATCCGGTATTGCCGGCCAGCGGGCACGCTATCGGGTTCACCGGCCCGGGCCAGCCCGGATGGCGACCGCCCGGCACCTAGACTGGACCCCCGTGGCTCTTCAGATCGGCATCGTCGGCCTGCCCAACGTCGGGAAGTCGACCCTGTTCAACGCGTTGACCAAGAACCAGGTCCTCGCGGCCAACTACCCGTTCGCGACGATCGAGCCGAACATCGGCGTGGTCGGCGTTCCGGACGCCCGGTTGCCGAAGCTCGCCGAGATCTTCGACTCGGCCCGGATCATGCCCGCCACGGTGAGCTTCGTGGACATCGCCGGCCTGGTGCGGGGCGCGTCAGAAGGCCAGGGCCGGGGCAACCAGTTTCTCGCCAACATCCGCGAGGCGGACGCGATCTGCCAGGTCATCCGGGTCTTCACCGACCCGAACGTCGTGCACGTGGATGGCCGGGTGTCACCCAAGGACGACATCGAGACGATCAACACCGAGCTGATCCTGGCCGACCTGCAGACCATCGACCGGGTGCTGCCGCGGCTGCAGAAGGAGGCCCGCCTGGTCAAGGGCAAGGCCGAGGCGGTGGCGGCGGTCGAGCGGGCCAGGCAGGTGCTGGACTCGGGCCAGACCGTGTTCGAGGCCGGCCTCGACCCGGAGCCGCCGCGTGAGCTGCACCTGCTGACCGCGAAACCGTTCCTCTACGTGTTCAACCTGGACGAGGAGGAGCTGACCAACACCGCGCTCAAGGACGAGCTGCGGGCGCTGATCGCCCCGGCCGAGGCGATCTTCTTGGACGCCAAGATCGAGTCTGAGCTGATCGAGCTGCCCGACGAGGAGGCGGCCGAGCTGCTGCGCGAGCTCGGCCAGCCGGAGTCCGGGCTCAACCTGCTGGCCCGGGTCGGGTTCGAGACGCTCGGCCTGCAGACCTACCTCACCGCCGGCCCGAAGGAGGCGCGCGCCTGGACCGTCCGCAAGGGCGCCGCCGCGCCGGAGGCGGCCGGGGTCATCCATACCGACTTCCAGCGCGGCTTCATCAAGGCCGAGGTGGTCTCTTACAACGACTTGGTCGCGGCCGGGTCGATGGTCGCGGCCCGGGCCGCCGGCAAGGTCCGGATGGAGGGTAAGGACTACGTCATGCGCGACGGCGACGTGGTCGAGTTCCGGTTCAACGTGTAGGCGCGGTGCGGCGCAGCTGCACCACGGCGGCCAGGCTGGAAATCAGCAGGATCACCGCGGCGGCTACCGCGAGCCCGGTGAGGTCGCCGGAGCCGGCCTCGTCGAGCGCAGTCCTGGTCGGGGTGAACGGCGCGGTGGCCGGCGGTGTGGCCGGTGCCACCGGCGGGCGCTCGTCGGCCGGGATCTCGCTCGCCTCGGCGCGGTCGGTCAGCTGCTCCCCGACTGCGGCCTTCGCGGCCGGCACGATGGTCGGATCGATCCGAACCGACGGCATCAACACGTGCTCGGGCGGGAGGTCGAAGCTCAGATGCCCGGCCACCGACATCGAGCTGAGCGCCGGCGGGGTCGACATAGCCAGCGCAAGTCGCAGCTGGATGGTGCGGGCCGATCCGGCCGGCAGATCGAGCTGCTCGGCAATCAGCCCGTTGACGCCCGGTTCGCACCCACCGCCCTGGAGCGGGACCGC
>JAKEEW010000342.1 GCA_022616375.1 Sporichthyaceae bacterium | reverse complement strand
TCGTTGGACCGTGAGAGCGTGTTGCACGGCGTGTCGCACTCGGCGTGTTGCGATCTGGCGTCCAATGATCGATCGCTGCGAAGAGTGCGCTAGCTGGTCCGGCGGCGGGAAAGTCCGGCCAGCAGTCCGGCTCCGAGCCCTACGACAAGTGCGATGCCGGCCAACCAGCGCGCTGCCGGGTCGGTGCCGGACTCGCCCGCGGAGGTCGGCGGAACAGTCGGCGGAACGGCCGGCCCGGTTGGAGCCGCGGTCGGACTGCCGGTCGCCGGGGGTGCCGGCGGCGGCGGCTGCGGGCCGGCCGGGATGAGGGCGAGCACCGGCGCCGGATTCTCCGACTCCTCGCTACCAGTCGTCGGCGGGTCGATCCAGCGCACTACCTCGCCGTCCGAGTAGGTCTGTACCGCCGGGAACACCAGCACCGGAGCATCCGGAAGCGGCCCAACGCTGACCGCGAACTCGTCGAACTCGCCCGGCTTGATGGACATGCCGGCTGCGGCGGTCCAGGTGATGGTGGACACCGCCTCAGTGATCTGGGTGCCCTCGACATCCACCGGTGCGGGCAAGGCGGCGCGAGTGATCTCGTAGCTCCAGCCGGGATGCGGTTTGACCGAGACAAACGGGATTGGCTGGTCGGTCGGGAACCGCACCGCCAGCGAGACCGTGCTGGCGTCATCCCGCTCGTTGGGCACCCGGAACACCAGAGCGGCGAATCCGCCCTGCGGGGCCTCGGACGGGTTGACCGTGACGTGCGCCGCGGCCGGCGCGGCCATGCCACCAATCAGCGCTGCCGTCGCAGCGGCGAGAATGGTGGCGATGCCTGCGTGCTGTCGGTTCATCGGACTGTTCCTTTTCGTTAGCGGGTTATCGCACCGTCACGTCAACGGCGGTGTTGGTCTGGTCGAACTCGCCGGTCCGGACCGCGATGGCAAGCTGCCAGCGGCCGGGCAGCGGGAACGTTGCGTCGGCGGCCGCGAACTCGCCGCGGGCAACCTCGCGGACTGGCAGCTGGAGCGGCCCTACCTGCGGATCGGCCAGCCTGAGCTGGAGCCGCACCTCTTCGACATCCACCGGGCTGCCGTCCGGTGCACGTACCACGACTCGGACCGTGTTGACCCCGACCCGCGCCGGCTCGACGGAGACCTCGAGCCGGTTGCGGCCGGCATCGACCGTGGTGTGCAGCGGAGCTGCGTACGTGGTGCGGGCCGGCGGGGTCGCGGTCAAGACCGAAGCCAGCGCCAGAATCAGCGCGGCCACGGCGATCTCCATCCCAACTGATCGGCGCAGCCCTGCCGGGCCGGGGCCAACCCGCCCGCGGATCCACAGCCGGGCCACCGCGCCCAGGCTGACGATCATTGCGAACAGCCCGATCTTGGCAGTGACCAGCTGACCGTACGTGGTGGCGAGCAACGCGGACGGCGTGCCCACTTCGCCCCAGGCCTGGTAGCTGCCGGTTCCGGCGATCACCACCACGCAGGCCAGCGCCAGCGGAGAGAACCGGGCAACCACGGGCACCGCCTCGACCCGGCTCACCCGACTGCGCAGCACGACGGCGACCAGCATCGCCACGCCGCCGAGCCAGATCGCCACCGCACCGAGATGGGCGGCATCGACGACCACCGCCAGCCATATCGGATCGGCAGCCCGGGGATGTCCGGCCAGCGGCCAGGTTGCCAAGATCGCGACGGCAAGAGCGGTCGCGACCGTCGCGACCGTTGCCCGCCGCGCCGCGTCCGGCCCGCCCTGCCGCGGCGCCGGGGCCCACCCGAACCACAGCTCGGCAAGAACGACGGCGACGGCCAGCAGCACGATCCGGATCAGGAGCACGGTTCCGAAGTCGCCGCGCAGGGTGTCGATCAGGCCCTGATCGGTGTACGGGGCCTGGACCATCAGCTGCGCTGCCGTCGCGAGCGTCGTCAATCCGGCTCCGGCCAGCACGATCCGGCGCGGTTCGCGCAGCCGCCGCCCTTCCGGCCAGACCAGCAGCAGAAACGCGAACCCGCCGAGCATCAGGGCGATCCCGGCATATCCGGCCCACCGGCCCGCCGCATGCGCGACCCCGACCAGCCGGCCTGCGCCAGATCCGGACACCTCAGACCCTGCGGGGGCGTCCACGCCGACGCCGAAACTGAAGCCGCCGCGCACCGGATGGGAGTCGGCCGACACCACCCGCCAGCTCACCACATAGACGCCGTCCGGCAGGCCGGTGCGTAGCTCGGTGGCCACCTGGCGATGGGCCGGATCGACGAAGCTCGGCTCGCCGGCCGTGACCGGGGCTCCGTCCGGACCCAGCACGGTGACGGTTGCCGAGCCAACCGGCTCGGAGAACGACAGCAGAACCCGGGCCGGCGCCGCATCCAGGCGCTGGCCGGCGACTGGGTCACTACCGATCAGCACGGCATGCGCGGCCGCCGGCGTTGCGGCCGCGACACCGAGCAGGATCCCCAGGGTCGCGCCGGCCAGCAGCGTCCGCACCCTCATCGGCGGCGCCGGGGGTGCCGCGCGGAGAGTTGCTGATCTATCACGGTGGGTAAGCAGTTGGCATGTGCGATCTGAATCATCAGGAGAGCCAGTTCATCGTCGCGGCCCTGGCCGAGATCACGCAGCTCGCCGAGCAGCTGCGGTCCCACGCCAGATCCATCGGGGAATCGTCCTACATGGATCATGAGTCGCTGGCGGCAGGTCTGGCCGCGCTCGGCGACCGGACCGAGGCAGCCCGGCAGTGGGTCGTTGCCAAGCCGGCCGAGCACGCCGCCCACGGCCACTGACCGCTAGCGAACCTGCAGCGTGAACAGCAGCGGCGGATCAAGTTCGTGCGCCTCGACTTCGAACGAACCGCTCTGGTCGGCGCTGAACTCCAGGGTTGCGGTGCCACCGGCAGCCACCGATTCCTCCAGGTCATAGCCGTGCACGTGGAGCTCATCCGCCCGATCGCTGGTGAGCACGATGCGCACGGTATCGCCGTGCTCGACCCGCACTCGGGTGGCCGGACTCGGGCTGACTTGGCCGTCGCGGATCTCGACCTCGATCACTACGACGTCGTCCGTTGGCGTCGAGCTCGGTATTGGACTCGGTGTCGGGCGGGCGGCCGCAGCCGGCGCGGATGAGCCTGTGCTGGTGGCGCCGGTCGCCGATGGCGCTGTGACGCTGCCGGTCGGCTCGGCGTCGGCGCAACTGGTCAGAATGAGTGAGGCGGTGGTGGCGACAACCGCGATCTTGATAGAGGGGCGCATGAGGTGTCCTACTGAGGTCGACCGGTGGCTGGATGAGACCTCGATCGCCGGCGGGCTGCACCACCAGGTGCTACCGAATAGCTGCGATCTCGGCCGGGACGAGCGGTGAACAGGCATCCAGAGCGGCTTATAGCCGCAGCACCAGCGGACCCCCGAAGGTCGCCAGCCGTGGCCGAACGGATCTCGAACTGGCGAGCACCCAGTCCGACGAATGCGCCATCTCGAGCGCCGGCGGCAGGCTCGCGGCGTCCACGGCCAGTGGCGTGGCCGATCCGGTGATGCCGGCGTCCAAGCAAGGGCTTACCGGCAGCGATTCCCCGGAGGCCGGGGTCTGGTCCAGTCCGTGACACGGTTGTTCGGCCACGCCCTGCTCGATGACGGACACCCGCACCCGGTCCTGCCAACCCGGCGGGCCCGACGCCACCAATACCCCCAGCAGGGCAACCACGCCGGACACCAAGACGACATGCTTGGCTCGGCGGCGCACGCGGGAGTCTGGCACCCACCAATCGTTGCCAGTGCCGCCCGCAATTGTCAACGCAGCTGGCGGATCCACGCCCCCGGCGCGGCGCAGGTCCTACGCGACCTCGATACCGGCGCCGACCCACCCTGAGCCGGCCAATGCGAATCTTGAGGCGGGCTGTTGCATCGTCCACTCTTGTGCGATGACCTTCACCTGCGCCAACCTCGAGGAGCTGACGGGTCTGGTCGTCGCCGCGTGGCGTGCCGGGCTGGACCGCGACTGGTCCGCACCCGCCGGGACGCTGGAGTGGAGTTGCCGCCGAACTGCCGACCACACGGTCGACACGATCTTCGCCCCGGCCATCTTCCTGGCCTCGCGCAAGGTCGACGCCTATCCCGACTATGGGTTCGCCACCCTGGACCCGACGCCCGTCCCGAGTTACTGATCGAGGCGCTGCAGACCGCCACGCGAGTCCTGTGCGCCGTGGTGACGGCCACGGAGCCGGATGCGCGGGCGATCATCTGGCGGCATCCCCGAGTGGAGACCCGCGGACCGGCGGACTTCGCCCCGCGCGGCGGCCTCGAGCTGATCTTGCACGGGCACGACGTGTGCGCCGGGCTCGGCGTCGCGTTCGGCCACCCGGCCCGATCTGCGAACGGCTCCGGGAGCACACCCGGTCGTGGCCGCACTGGAGCACACCGGGCTGGGCGCCACTCACGATGACCGGCGATCCCTGGACCGACCTACTCCGAGCGTCCGGACGACACCGGCAGCCGTAGCGTCGCCCGCCGAAACCGGCAATCGGCGCTGGCGGGACTAGGTATACCTACCGCGACGCAGAGGCCGACCTATGCCCGCTGACCAGCCAAGATAGGTCGTAGATCCCGATGTCCGGGTCTCCTTACCGGCGGAACATTGAGGCATCAGATCAGAGCCGACCAAGGAGATCAGATGTTCTTCAACCCAGAGCTTCAGCTCACCGTAGCCCGTGAGCGGCAGGGCGACCTGATCGCCCACGCCCAGTCCGTTCGCGTCCTGTCCGCCGCCCGCCTGCGCCGCCGGGCGCGGGGCGGGAAGGCGGCCGAAGGCGGCCTCGGCGCAGGCCAGGTACATTCCCGTTCGTGGCATCCACGCGCGGAGGCACCGGCCTAATGATGGTCGGACGTGATCGCGAGCTGCAGGTACTCAGCCAGCTCGCAGCGTCTGACCAGCCGAGGGTCGCTCTCATCGCAGGCGAGCCAGGTATCGGCAAGACCCGACTGATCAACGAACTGTTAGCGACGCTCCCGCCGGAGCACGTCGTATTGGTCGGACACGCCGAGCCTGGCTCGCTGTCACGTCCGTACGAGGTTCTCCTCGACGCGGTGCACACCACGCCGGGCGTTCCGGATGCCCTCCTCGACCAACTTGTCGACCCATCCCGCAGCCCGGTCGAGCGCCTGCACACCGGCCTGTCGCTGGTGACCGAGCTGGTTGGTGACCACCCGGCGGTGATCATATTCGAGGACCTGCACTGGGCCGACTCGGAGAGCGCGGCCCTGTTCGAACGGCTTGCCGGCCAGACCGGGCAGCGGTTGCTCATCGGGGACCTACCGGCCTGACGATCTGCCCGGCCGGCACCCGGTCGCTGGCCTGTTCGCCCGCCTCGAACGCAGATACGAGGTCGGCCATATCGTGCTCGAGCGGCTCAGCGAGGCCGAGACCGCGGCATTGCTCGCCTCGCTCATCGGTGGACCGGCGCCCTACCGCGCCGTTGCCTCGCTGCACCAGCGCACCGGCGGCAATCCGTTCTTCCTCGAAGAGCTGGTCCGCGGTCACGAGGATGAAGATCTTGACTCGTTGGCAGCCGGCCCGCTGCCGTGGAGCCTTGCCGAAGTCCTGCACCGCCAGCTCGACGAGGTCGGCCCGCAGGCGCGAGAGATCCTACAGACCGCGGCAATCCTCGGGCACCGCCTGCAGTTCGATCTGTTGGCCGCGGTCACCGGGGTTGGCGAGAACGAGCTGATCACCGCGCTGCGCGAGCTGGTCCGGCTTGGGGTGCTGGTCGAGTCCGGCGAGGACGAGTTCGTCTTCCGGCACGCCCTGGTCCGCGAGGCGATCTCCGAGCAGCTGCTCGGCCGCGAGCGGCGCCGGCTTCACGAACGCGCGTTGGAGTCGATGCTCGCCGCCGGCATGGCCGATCCCGCAATGGTCGCCGAACATGCCCAGGCCGCCGGCCGGTACGACGACATGGTGGCGGCCGCCCGCCGCGGTGCGGACGTATACCTGTCGATCGGGTCGCCGTTTCAAGCCCTGAAGCTCGCCGAGATGGGCCTCGCCGAGGCCCGCGAGGACCCGCAGCTGCTCTCGTACGCCGCCCGCGCCGCCTGGCTCGCCGGCATGATCGAGGACGCGGTGAGCTATTCGCGTCGTTGGCGAGATCGCGCCCCTTCGGCGAGCGAGCGCGCCGATGCGCTCTACCTCATGATCCGACTGGCCTGGGATGCGGATGGGCCCGGCGAGGTGGAGTCGGTCAGCGACGAGCTCGAGCATCTCATCGGCGACCTACCGCCAGGCGCGGAGCAGGCTCGGGCCATGGCGGGGCTGGCCCAGTCCGCGATGCTGCGCGACCAGACTGACCTGGCCACCCAATGGGCCGACAAGGCAGTCGCGCTCGCCGAGGAGTTCGACCTCCCCCGGATCCGGCTGGCCGCGCTGGTCGAGAAGGGGACCGCACTGACCGACAGCTGGTCGACCGGTGACGAAGGCCGGACGATTCTTGCCGGTCTCGTCGACGAGGCGGAGAAACTCGGCGAGTGGGTGCTCGCGGCCCGGGCGCTGAACGTACTGGTCCAGGGTGCGCCGCCGGAGGGGCTGATCGAACACGCTCAAATGCTGGAGCGGATGCGGGTAGATGCGGAGCGGGCCGGCTTCGAGAAGCTGTCCGTCGCCGCGTACTACAACGGGCATGCCCGCCTGGCAAAGAAAGACGGTGATCTAGACGGCGCCATTGCCGCACTGGAGCAGGGTCGAGTTCGCGATCGGGGCTACCAGCGCCAGGGGCGCCAGGCCGATTTCCACGCGCACTTCCTGGCCGGGTTGTATCTCGAGGCGGGTGAGCTCGACCTGGTCGAGGACATCATCGACGATCTCCGATCGCTTCCGCCGGTCTCCACGGTGGGGATGCCCGGCCTGGAGTTTCACCTGGCCTGTCGACGCGGGGATCTCGACGTCGCCGAACGGGCCCTTGACCAGGTTTTCACCGTTCTCGCGCAGCAGCCGTGGCGAAGTGGGGCACTGGCGCACGACCTGATCTCGGCTGCACTGTTCGCCGGGCTTCCGTTGCCGCGGATCACCCGGATGAAGCAGGAGCTGCTGGATGGCGACCTGCGGGCCGCGGACCGTGCGCTAGTCGAGGCGCAGGTCCTGGAGGTCCAGGGCGAGCACGCGGACGCGCTGGCCGGCTACCTCGAGGCCGCGCAGTCATCCGTGCAGGCGCCGTCGGTCCGCGGAACCGCCTACATCGGAGCCGCCCGATGCGCGAGCGCGCTACGGCAACCGGACCTAGCCAAAGAACTGGCCGAGCAGGCGACCGCCCTGCTGGCGAAGTGGCGGGGCTGGCGCTCGGAGCAGCTCCAGCAGCTGCGGGCCCAGCTCGGTTTGGGCCCGGACGGCAGCTCCGAGGCGACCAGCGGGGTAGCCGCGCTGACGCCACGTGAGCGGGAAGTCGCGTTGCTCGTCGCGGCGGGTCTGACCAATGTCGAGCTCGCCCGCCGGCTGTACATCTCGCCGAAGACCGCGGCTATTCACGTGTCGAACATCCTGCGCAAGCTGGGCATCGGATCGCGCACCGAGGTCGCCGGCGTGCTGCATGCCGCCGCGGCGGAGGAGTAGGTCGCTGTGCGGTCCCGCGGCCGTTGCGGCCTCGGCGGATCGAGAATGCCTAGCCGGTCCTCCCGCCTGCCTCGATAGGGTCGCTCCAATGGGCGGACGTCTGGACATCAAGGTTGGCAACATTAGGCTCGCCGGCGAGATCAGCGGAGATCCGGATACGGAACCGATGATCTTGCTGCACGCACTCGGTGAGCGTGGCGAGAGCTGGGACGTCGTCCGGGCCGGCTTCGATCCGTACTTCCGGGTGATCTCTGTCGATCTTCGGGGGCACGGCGACAGCGACTGGCCGGGCGTGTACTCCTACGAACTCATGCGCGACGACGTGCTGGCACTGCTGGACCAGCTCGACCTGCGTCGGGTCACGCTGGTCGGGCATTCGATGGGCGGCGTGGTGGCGTACCTCATCGCACAGGATCACCCCGCTCTCGTCGATCGGCTCGTCGTGGAGGACGCGGTGCCGCCCTACCCACGAGACCGCCCGACCCCGGATCGCCCCGATACCCCGCTGCCATTCGACTGGCCGGTCGTGCCAACCTTCCTCGGGCACCCTGGCAATGACCAGTGGTGGGACCGGCTCAACCGGATCACCGCGCCGCTGTTGCTGATCGGCGGCGGGCCGAGCAGCCATATCCCGCCGGACAAGCTGGCCGAGGTCGCCGCCCGGGTACCCGACTGCACACTGCTGACCATCCCGGTTGGGCACCACATCCACGTCGCCGCTCCGGCCGAGTTCACCGCAGCCGTACTCGGGTTCGTCCGGCCCTGAGCATTCGCGCGGTCCTGACGTTGCCCGACCGGTTCGGTCGTTCCTGGACAGGTCGTAGTCGTACCATGTAACGTACGACTGTCAAAGAGGTAGTCCGATGGCAATTCCGGCCAGTGAAGCACGGAAGAACCTGTTCCCGTTGATCGAGCAGGTCAACGACGATCGGACCCCGGTGCACATCACCTCGCGCCGAAGTGAGGCAGTTCTCCTGGCGTTGGCCGACTACGAGGCCTTGGAAGAGACCGCTCATCTACTGCGCGTTCCAGCGAACGCCAAGCGGTTGATCGAAAGCCTCCACCAGGCTCTGTCGGGGCAGCGCGAAGAGCACGACCTGCACCGGTGAGGTTGGTCTTCACCCCACACGGCTGGGCGGATTACACCTACTGGTTGACCGCGGACCGACAAACACTGAAACGCATCAACCGGCTTATCGATGACGCGCTGCGCGATCCAGCCACTGGAATCGCCAAACCTGAACCTCTTCGCCACATGCTCGCCGGAGCCTGGTCCCGCCGCATCTCCGAGGAGCATCGGCTCGTCTATCTCGTCGACGGCGACGACCTAGCCATCCTGCAGGCGAGGTTCCAATACAAATAGCCGTCGTGCCTTGCGCTTCGGCCCGGCTGGGCTGTTGTGTCGCCGGCACGCTGCTGCTCGGCGCTGCGGACGCCTGGCTCTTGGAGCCACTGGGTTTCGACCTCGCGCTGTGATTCGGCCGGAAGCGGGCTCCTCCTGGACAGGAGCTCTCCGATCGGCGAGCTGCTACACACCGCCGCGCGATGCCTCCCGCTCCAGGGCGTCGAAGTCACTCTCGGCCACACTCGCCTGCTCCGGGCTCAGGGTGCCGTGCCTAAGTCCGGTGATCCATCGGCGCAGGCGTGCCACCGAAATGCCCTGATCTCGCTGCAGTCTTCCGACCACCTGACCAACGCTGCGCGGCTGACCGCCCTTGCTCGACTCGTCGACCTCGTCGAGTCGCGCCTCCAACTCGTCAAGATGGGCGCGCTCGTCGGGATCCGGCTTGTGCCCTTGCCGGTAGCGCATGACTGCGGCCACGCCGGCCGACGCCAGCGCGGCAACAGCGACGCCAGCCAGCACCCGCGTGGTTGCCTTCGTCATAGTCGCTCCTGTCAGCCTCAGCAGGGACCTCATCGTCAGCCGCGTCGCGAGGGCCGACGAACGAAGCCTACAAAGCTGATCGTGTTCCGTAGGCATCCTGGGCGCAGGGCCGAGCGCGGGGCCCGCCGGGCGCCGGTATGGCTGGCCCGCTCCATCGGCCAGCAGACGAAGCGTCCGCAATATTCAATAGCGGACCGTCGCGGCACGCTCCACGATGCTCCCATGGACACAGATGGGCACAGGACGGAACAAGCCGCGACTCGGTGGACGCAGTCGACCATCTACCCCGACATGTGGGTCGACCTGGACGACGACCCGCGCGAAACAGATGTCGCGGCTGCCGATGAACGCAGCACGCTGCTGGACTATCTGCGTCACTACCGCCTCACCATGGAGATGAAATGCGCGGGCCTGGATGCCGAGCAGCTCGCCCGGCGATCCGTACCGCCGTCCACAATGTCCCTACTCGGGCTGATACGGCACCTGGCCGAGGGGGAGCGCCATCTTCGCCGGGTGATGGCCGGCGAGAACGCGCCGAAGCTCTACTACACCGACGAGGACCGGGAGGGCGACTGGAACGGCGCGATCGCCGACCCGGCGGTGGTGGACGACGCCTGGCGGCAGTGGCGGGCCGAGATGGAACTCACCGACCGGTTCGTGGCCAGCGTTCCCGACCTCGGCACCTGGAACGCCGGCGTCTCGGACCTCGGGCCTGACGGCGCGGACCTGCAGCTTCGCGACATCCTGGTGGCGCAGATCGTGGAGTATGCGAGGCATTGCGGTCACGCCGACCTCCTACGTGAGCGCATCGACGGCCGCGTCGGCCAATGATCACCAGACCTGGCTCGCCACCTAGATCTCCGCAGGCTGCCCGACCTGCAGCCCTACGCCGGCGGGTGTGCGCGGAGCCACTCCGCCGCTCGGCGCGCAGATGCGCGGCACAACCACGCGTCCTGGACGAGCTCCGCCAGTTCCCGCCGGGTGAGTTCACCGATCCGGCTGGCCCGCAGCAACACCGATGAGTGACCGTCGAAATGGGCGGTGGTGAAGAACGGTGACGCGTCGTCCTGTACCGCTGCCTGCTTGTCCGCCTCCGAGCCAACCCAGAAGACGATCACATCGGGGTAGCGTTCTCCAGTATCTGGGTCGACCGCGTCTGGTCGTGGGGTGCGGAAGAAGATGAACGACTTCCGGCCGACCTGGTAGACGGGGTTGCCGTCGGTTCCATACTCGACCGTGACGTGCGGCATGGCCAGGGCTAGCTCGTGGACGTCCTCGATCCGCGCGGCACGGCTTCGGTCGTCCGACACCGCCCCAGCCTAGGTTGACTGGCCAGGCCCGCGAAGACCGCGGGCTACTCGGCGTCCACTACTCGATCCAGCGCCGGCAGGTAGGCGCGCCACGGCCCCACCTCATCGCGGTAGCGCCGGGCCAGCACCTCGCCGATGTGCGCCAGATGCGTCAGGTCATGCACCACCCAGGTCGCGAGCATCTGCCCGAGCGTGACCTCGCCGAACTCGGGGTGGTGGCCGCGCCGATCCAGATCGCTCGCCGACAGAGCTCGCGACGACAGCTCGGCAAGGCTGATCCGCCGTGCATCGCTAAACCGGGCCAGTAACGCGTCGACCGGCTCGTGCTCCCAGCTCAGCATGGCCAGCCGGTCGAACGGCTCGAACGGGCGCTCGGTGCCGTGCTCGAGGATCATCCTGGCGCGAGGCAGCCAGTTGGTCGCCTCGCCGTGCAGCAGGTGACCCAGGATCTCGTACGCGCTCCACGTCCCCGGTCCGTCGTTCCAGTGCACCCACTCGGGCCGCAGGTCGGCGAGCAGGGTCTCCAGGGTGCTCGGCGTCCGGGCGAGCATCGCCGTGGCCTGCGCCAGTTCCATGCCGCCATGGTACGACCGGAACGATCCACCGGTCCGGAGAGCGTGAACTAGTCCGTTGTCGGGTCGCCCAGCCGCTTGATGTACCCGGCTCGCAGCTCGTCCCAGCCGTACCGCAGCGCGTCCTGGCCGCGGATCGGCCCAATGGGATTGCCGTCGAGCAGCTGCTCCGCAACGTCCAGGCAGATGTGCCAGCCAGCCGCGATCCGCGGCAGCCAGTCCCAATCGCCGACCGTGTGGCGCAGGTCAGGCGGGTGCCAGTGTCGGTTGCGGCGAGCTCCCAACGCAGCACATCGGTGCCGAATGTGTGCTCGAGCAGTATCGGGGGCTCCGCCCGGATGACCTTCGACGGCAGGTCCGCGGCCGTGTCGCCGTCGATCATCGTCAGCGTCACGTCGCCAGTGGTGCCGAGGTCCCGATCGGTCACGTACGGCGCCCACTGCCCAACCTGGGCCGGATCGGTCAG
>JAKEEW010000341.1 GCA_022616375.1 Sporichthyaceae bacterium | reverse complement strand
GCCCTGGCCGCCGAGCCCGAGCTACTGGTGCTCGACGAGCCGATGAGCGGTGTCGACGCGCCGAGCCAGGTCGCCTTTGCCGAGGCACTGGCGGCGTTTGTGGCGCAGGGCGGCACCGCTATCCTGGTCGCACACGAGCTGGGCCACCTCGAACCACTCGTGACCAGAGCCGTGGTTATCGATGACGGCACCGCTCGGGAAGCGTCCGTGCCGGTGCCGGCGGCAGCCTCACGGGACCCCGTGCACCCGCACGCCCCCCACGACCCACCCGGGATTTGGCCTGCAGGCTGAGCCTTTTCGCGTACGACTTCATGCAGCGCGCCCTGCTCGGCGTGCTGATCACCGGTGCCGCAGCGCCAGCGCTGGGCATCTATCTGGTGCAGCGGCGGATGGCGTTGATCGGCGACGGCATCGGGCATGTTGCCCTGACCGGCGTCGGCCTGGGGCTGCTGACCAGCCGCTCGCCGGTGCTGACCGCCGTGGTGATCTCGGCTTTGGGCGCGGTCACCGTCGAGCTGATCCGGGAACGGGGCAAGGCGTCCGGCGACACCGCGCTGGCGCTGCTGTTCTACGGCGGCATCTCCGGCGGGGTGTTCCTGGTCGCGCTCTCCGACGCGAAGAGCAACGCCAACCTCATGGCCTACCTGTTCGGCTCTCCGCTGACCACCTCGCGGGAGGATCTGGTCGTGATGGCGGTGCTGGGGGCGGTGGTGCTGGCGGTCACGATCGCGCTGCGGCCGTGGCTGTTCGCGATCTGCCAGGACGAGGAGTACGCGCGGGTGGCCGGCCTGCCGGTCCGGCCACTCAATGTGCTGCTCGCCGTCACCACCGCTGTCACGGTCACCGTGGCCATGCGAGCGGTCGGCCTGCTGCTGGTCAGCGCGATGATGGTGGTCCCGGTCGCGGCGGCGCAGCTGGTGACCCGCGGGTTTCGCACCACCATGCACACCGCGATGCTGCTCGGGCTGGTCGCCGCCGGAGCCGGCATCTGGCTCGCGGCCCAGTTCGACACCGCCCCCGGCGCGACCATCGTGCTGGTGGCGATCGCCGTCTTCGCCGCCACGGCCGCAGGCGCGCGGCTGGTACGCCGAATGCGCCGCCAGGTCAACGCCGTCATCACCTCGGTAGATACCGAGCCGCCCGCAATGGTGCTGCAACCATGACCGACCACCGAAACCACACCACCGCCACGACGGCCACCCGCCCCGGCGCCTCCGCCGGCACCGCGGCCTACGAGGCTGCCGGCGAGCTGCTGCGAGCGCTGGCCGCGCCCATCCGCATCGCGATCGTCACCGAGCTGGGTGCCGGCCCCCGTTGCGTCAACGAGCTCGTCGAGGCG
>JAKEEW010000340.1 GCA_022616375.1 Sporichthyaceae bacterium | reverse complement strand
GCGAGGTTGGACACCGCATGAGGCTACCGTGCGGGCGCAAGTCGGCCCGCACGAAGCCGCCGGCACGCGAGATACTCGTCCCGACCAGGAGATACTGACGCCGGGACGGGACAGAAAACCGAGGAGCTGACACGCCATGCCCATCGCCACGCCCGAGGTGTACGCGCAGATGCTGGCCAACGCGAAGGCCGGCGCCTTCGCCTACCCGGCGATCAACGTGACCTCGTCGCAGACCCTGAATGCCGCCCTGAAGGGCTTCGCGGACGCGCAGAGCGACGGGATCGTGCAGATCTCCACCGGCGGCGCGGAGTACCTGTCCGGGCCGTCGATCAAGAACATGGTGACCGGCTCGGTGGCGTTCGCCGCGTACGCCCACGAGGTCGCCAAGAGCTACCCGGTCAATATCGCGCTGCACACCGATCACTGCCCGAAGGACAAGCTGGACGACTTCGTCCGGCCGCTGCTGGCGATCTCCGCCGAGCGGGTGGCCCGCGGCGAGGACCCGCTGTTCCAATCGCACATGTGGGACGGCTCGGCAGTGCCGCTGGACGAGAATCTGGAGATCGCGCGCGAGCTGCTGACCGCCTCGGTCCAGGCCAGAACCGTGCTGGAGATCGAGATTGGGGTAGTCGGCGGCGAGGAAGACGGCATCGTCGGCGCGATCGACGAGAAGCTGTACAGCACCGCGGAGGACGCGCTGCTCACCGCCGAGGCCTTGGGCACCGGAGAGCACGGCCACTACCTGCTCGCGGCCACGTTCGGGAACGTGCACGGGGTGTACAAGCCGGGCAACGTGAAGCTGCGCCCGGAGATCCTCAAGGAGATCCAGGACGCGGTCGGGGCCAAGGTCGGCAAGGAGAAGCCGTTCGACCTGGTCTTCCACGGCGGATCCGGCTCGCTGCTCGAGGAGATCCGCACCGCGCTGGACTACGGCGTGGTCAAGATGAACGTGGACACCGACACCCAGTACGCGTTCACCCGGGCGATCGCGGACCACATGTTCGTCAACTACGAGGGCGTGCTCAAGGTGGACGGCGAGGTCGGCAGCAAGAAGCACTACGACCCGCGGTCTTACGGCAAGAGCTCGGAGGCGTCGATGGCCGCCCGAGTGGTTCAGGCCTGCTCGGATCTGCGCTCAACCGGCACCACGCTGGCCGGCTAGCCGCGCCGGTCCACGCTCGGCGCGAGCCAGGCCTGCCGGCGGCGCTGCAAGCCCGGCTCCACAACCCGCCTGACCGCTGCGGAGCCTGGGTCATAACCCTGCATAGCCGACGAAACAGGCAGCCCGCGGAACCGTCCCCTGCCGCGGCTCCGTGGGTCGCCTGTTCGCTGTTGAAGGATGCCGTACGATTCCCGCTTTGTCATGGCTACTTCCGGCCAGTGGCCATAAAATGCCATCTCATGATCACACCGTTAACGCCGTGGGGTGTGGACGACCGCGGTGACCTGTTGTATCGGGCGATCCTGCGGCATCCGCAGCGCACCGCGGACGAGCTCGGACGGATCCTGGGTTGGACCCCGACTGAGATCAACGAGGCGGCCCGGCCGTTACTGCGCGCCCGGCTGGTGCGGCTGACCGACGTCGGGGTTTACATCGCCGCACCGCCGAACGCGGCGATCGACAGTCTGGTGGCCGCCGAGCAGGTCAGGCTGGCGCAGCGGCATCAGCAGGTGCTGGCGGCTCGGGCCGCGGCCGCGGACTTCGTCTCCGAGCATCTGTCCGGGCAGGCCGAGCGGTGGAGCCCGGTGCCGATGGATGTGGTGACCGGAGCTGAGGTACCGGGCGCGATCGAGGATCTGGCCCGGACCACCAAGGGTGACGTCTGCTCGCTGGTCCGGCGCAGCCGGATCACCCGGCACCCTTACCTGACCCAGGTCGGCCGGTTCTTGCTCAAGTCCGGCCGGTCGATGCGCACGGTCTACCCGATCGCGCTGCTCGCCGACGCCGAGGAGCTGGCTGCGGTCCGGTTGTGGGTCAGCCAGGGCGAGCAGGCCAGGATCGCGCCCGCGGTACCTACCCGGATGATCGTGTTCGGCACCGAGGCGGCGATCATCGACGTCACCTACGACCAGGAGTCCGAGACCGACCTGGTCGTGCGCTCTCCGGTGCTGGTGGCCGCGTTGCGCGAGCTGTTCGGGCAGGTCTGGACGCACTCGGTCGCGGTTTCCAAGGCCGATGCCGACTCGGCCCATGACGAGCGCAAGCGACTGATCGAGCTGCTCGCGTTCGGCGCCAAGGACGAGACCGTGGCTCGGCATCTGGGCATGTCGCTGCGCACGGTCCGTCGCCGGGTCGCTGATCTGATGGACGAACTCGGCGCGACGACCCGGTTCCAGGCCGGAATGGAGGCGGTCCGGCGCGGCTGGGCCTAGCTCCGTCCGCCGCGGCACGGCCCCGCCCGCCGCGGCATGGCCCGTCCGCCGGCGGCGCCGGGGTAGTCGATGTCTGAAAGTCCGAGTATCCGCGTGTGACTACGGAGATACCCGTGTCCGCGCGTGCAGCACGGACATACCCGTAGCCGTCCATGCGCTACGGGTATACCCGTGTCCGCGCCTGCAGCACGGACATACCCGTAGCCGTCCATGCGCTACGGGTATACCCGTGTCCGTGGCTGCATCGGCATCCGCATCCCCACCCGAGCATGCCCGGGCCAGGCCGGGTATCCCCGCACATGCAGATTTCGCCTACCTGCCGGCCATCAGGTCGGCCGGACCAGCTTGGCTCGGTTGGGCCCCGGTTTGGGCGTTGCCCGCCGGGTCCGGGCTCGTTGTCTCGGTAGTGACCCCTGCAGGTCGGACCGAACGGAGAGCACGGTCGTGGCCGAGACTGACCAGCTGCACGACTTACGGCACATCCTCGAGCACAACCTCGGGCTGCCGTTCACCGAGGGCAACGGCATCGCGGTGCTGCCGGACGAGCACGAGGCGGCGCTGACCCCGCTGATCGACGCGATCAGGCACGCCTGGCGCTCGGTCGACCTGTGCACGTTCGACCTGCCCCGCGGCGCCGGTCGGACCGAGCTGGCCGCGGCATTGGCCGAGCGGGCGCAGGCCGGGGTGAAGGTCCGGGTGGTGCTCGATGCGGTCGGGGCCAGGGACGCGGGCAAGGACTTCGTGCGCGGCTGCCGGTCCGCCGGTATCCGGATGAGCTGGTTCCGGCCGCGGGCGCTGCCGGCTAGTGGACGGGTCAGTTACCGCTGCCAGCGCCGCATCCTGGTGGTCGACAACTTGGTCGGGTTCACCGGCGGGGCCGGGATCGCGAGTAGCCCGGGCCACGATGTCCAGCTGCGGGTCCAGGGTCCGGCGGTACGCGGCCTGGCCGGCGCGTTCGGGCAGATCTGGGCCGAGGCCGGGAACGGACCCCCGGAGGTCTACCTGGATCCGCACGAGCAGCCGGCTGCCGGCAACGCGATCTGCCAGGTGATCCGCGGGAGCTCCGGGATGGGCTGGGACGATCTCGCCACCGCCGCGCACGCGCTGCTGTCCGCGGCGACCAAGCGGGTCAGGATCATCGCGCCCTACCTGCTCGACGAGCCGGCCTGGATCGGCGACGTCGCGCTGGCCGTCCGCGATGGGGTCGGCGTTGACATCATCGTCCCCGGCCGGGTGCCACCACGCCGGTTCGGCCCAGCCACCCCGGACGCGGTGATCGGCCAGCTGACCGCGGCGCAGGCGATGGTCTGGGCGTTCGAGCCCGGACTGGTCCATGGCGCACTGATGATCATCGATGATGCGGTCGCCCTGGTCGGGTCCGTGGGGGTAGGCCGGCGTGGCACCGATCGGGACGAGGAGCTTGCGGTCTGCGTCATCGACGAGACCGTGGTGACCCAGCTCGCCCGCAAGTTCAACGAGGCACTGTGGTCGAGCCGGCGCCTGTAGCCGCGCCGCTAGGCTCTCCGGTGTGCTGCCGGTAGGAGATCTCTGATGCCCGCGATCGTGCTGGTCGGGGCGCAGTGGGGGGACGAGGGCAAGGGCAAGGCCACCGACCTGCTCGGCGGCTCGGTCGACTACGTGGTGCGCTACCAGGGCGGCAACAACGCCGGGCACACCGTGGTCATCGGGACCGAGTGGTATGCGCTGCACCTGCTCCCGGCCGGGATCCTCACCGCCGGCTGCACCCCGGTGATCGGCAACGGCGTGGTGATCGACCCGGCCGTGCTGTTTGCCGAACTGCGGGGTCTGGACGAGCGCGGCGTGGACACATCCCGGCTGCTGGTGTCCGCCGGCGCGCATTTGATCATGCCCTACCACCGGGTGATCGACCGGGTCACCGAGCGATTCCTTGGCCAGAACAAGATCGGCACTACCGGTCGCGGAATCGGCCCGGCCTACGGCGACAAGGTCGCCCGGCTCGGGGTCCGGGTGCAGGACCTGTTCGACCCGAAGATCCTCGCGCAGAAGGTCGAGGGCGCGCTCGAACAGAAGAACCAACTGCTGGTGAAGGTGTACAACCGGCGTGCGGTCACCGCGGACGAGGTGGTGGCCGAGTATCTGGAGTACGCCGCGCGGTTGCGGCCGTACGTGGTCGACACCTCGGTGGTGCTCAACCAGGCGCTCGACGACGGCAAGCTGGTGCTGCTCGAAGGCTCGCAGGGCACGCTGCTCGACGTGGACCACGGCAGCTACCCGTTCGTGACGTCGAGCAACCCGACCGCCGGCGGGGCGTGCGCGGGTTCGGGCATCGGCCCGACCCGGATCAGCCGGGTGATCGGGATCCTCAAGGCGTACACCACCCGGGTTGGCTCGGGACCGTTTCCCACCGAGCTGCTCGACACCTCCGGCGACTACCTGCGCCGGGCCGGCGGCGAGGTCGGCGTCACCACCGGGCGGGACCGCCGCTGCGGCTGGTTCGATGCGGTCATCGCCCGATATGCGGTGCGGGTCAACGGCCTGACCGATCTGTTCCTGACCAAGCTCGACGTGCTGTCCGGCCTGGACCGGGTGCCGGTCTGCGTCGGGTACCGGGTCGACGGGGAGCAGCACACCGAGATGCCGCTCACCCAGACCGGGTTCCATCACGCGGTCCCGATCTACGAGTATCTGGACGGCTGGTCGGAGGACATCAGCGCAGCGCGTGCCGTGCCCGAGCTGCCGGCGGCAGCGCAGCACTACATCGGTCGCATCGAGGAGCTGTCCGGAGCGCCGGTCTCGGCGATCGGGGTGGGACCAGGCCGGGACCAGACCATCCAGGTGCGCCCCTTGGTTTAGGTCGGGTTCGCTACGATCGCGGGCGTGAGCTACGACTTGCGGTTCGTGCCGCGCAGTCCAGGTCAGGATTGGGAGGACGCGCTGGCAGCTGCCGAGGAGTCGTTGGGCCGGCCGATCAGCGGAGATCTCGCCGAGACCTGGGAGCGGTTGACCGACCGGGCCACCCCGTTGCTGGAGGGGCCGATCGAGCTCTACACCACCCCGGAGTTCTGCGAGCTCTCCGACGAGGGCACCGGCATCTCACTCATGCTGTTCGCGCACGAGGCCGGCCTGACCGCGCCGTTTGGCCACGGCGAGCCGCGACGCGTGATCGGCACGTTGTATGCGCTGGCCCGGATCGTGCAGGAGGAGACCGGCTGGCGCGGGTTCGATCCGCAGCTCAATGCCGGGGTAGACGAGATCGGGCCGCACCTGGCCGAGTCCGAGTACGCCGGCGAGTCCGACGACGAGCGGTCCGGATTTCGGTTCGTGCAGCAATGGAGCTCGTTCGGCGAGGGCGGCGAGCTCGGCTAGCTCCGACCCCTTAGCCTGGCCGCATCGTAAACATTCTGGTCATCGGCTCCGGCGCTCGTGAGCACGCGCTCTGCGCGGCGCTGACCGCCGATCCCGAGGTCGCCGAGGTGGCCTGCGCACCGGGCAATGCCGGGATCGCGCAACTGGCCACCGTGCACCGGGTGGATCCGACCGATTCGGCCGCGGTCGTCGCGCTGGCCGGCCGGCTCGGCGTGGACCTGGTCGTGATCGGGCCGGAGGCGCCGCTGGTGGCCGGGGTGGCGGACGCGGTCCGATCTGCCGGGATCGCGTGCTTCGGGCCGTCCGGGCCGGCGGCCCGGCTGGAGGGCTCCAAGGCGTTCGCGAAGCAGGTCATGGCCGATGCCGGGGTGCCGACCGCGGCCGCCCGGGTCGCCGTGACGGCAGCCGAGGCGGCCGCGGCGCTCGACGAGTTCGGCCCGCCCTACGTGGTGAAGAACGACGGGCTCGCGGCCGGTAAGGGTGTGGTGGTCACCCCCGACCGGGCCGAGGCGCTCGCGCATGCCGCCGGGTGCGAGCGGGTCGTGGTGGAGGAGTACCTGGACGGTCCCGAGGTGTCGCTGTTCGGGATCAGTGACGGTGCCACGGTGCTACCGCTGGCTCCGGCGCAGGACTTCAAGCGGGCCGGCAACGGCGACACCGGGCCGAACACCGGGGGCATGGGCGCCTACTCGCCCCTGCCGTGGGCGCCGGCGGGGTTGACCGAGCAGGTGCTCGACACCGTGCTGCAGCCGACCGTGGACCAGCTTCGCAAGAGCGGCACGCCGTTTGCCGGGCTGCTCTACGCCGGGCTCGCGCTCACCTCGCGCGGGCTCCGGGTGGTCGAGTTCAACTGCCGCTTCGGCGACCCGGAGACCCAGGTGGTGCTGGCTCGGTTGGCCAGCCCACTCGGTGGGCTCCTCCGCGCGGCCGCGACCGGCCGGCTGGCCGGGCAACCGTCGCCGCGCTGGCGGGACGAGGCCGCCGTGACCGTAGTGATCGCCTCGGCGGGCTACCCGGAGCGCCCCCGAACGGGTGATCCGATCGACGGTATCGACGCCGCCGAGGCCGTCCCCGGCGTGCGCGTCTACCACGCCGGCACCGCTGCCGATCCGGCCGGAAGGCTGGTTACCGCGGGCGGGCGAGTGCTTTCGGTGACCGCAACCGGGTCTGATCAAGCGCAGGCCAGGGATCGGGCCTACCAGGCTGTGACGAAGATCCAGATACCCGGCGCGCACTACCGGACCGACATCGCGGGATGATGGCCTGGTGATCGAGCGCTACACGCTGCCCGAGATGGGTCTGGTCTGGAGCGACGCCCACAAGTACGAGGTCTGGTGCCAGGTGGAGCGGCTGGTGCTGGCCGCGCACGCCGCGGCCGGCGTCGTGCCTGCGGACTATGTGGAGCCGGTCCGGCGGGCGCCCGCGCCCACCGCGGAGCGGGTGGCCGAGATCGAGGCGATCACCCAGCACGACGTCATCGCGTTCCTCACCGCCTGGGCGGACAACACCGAGCCGCGCGACGCCGCCAAGTACGTCCATTTCGGGATGACCTCCTCCGATCTGCTCGACACCGCGCTCGGCGTGCAGCTGGCCGAGGCCACCGACCTGCTGCTGGCCAAGGCCGACCGGCTGGTGGCCGTGTTGCGCGAGCACGCCCTCGCGCACCGGAACACATTGCGGATCGGCCGGACCCACGGCATCCACGCCGAACCGAACGTCTGGGGCCACCGGGTGGCCGACTTCGCGTTCGCCATGGCCAGGTCGCGGGACCGGTTGCGCCGGGCCAGGGACGTGGTCGCGGTGTGCGCGATCTCCGGGCCGGTGGGGACCTACTCCAATATCGATCCATCGGTAGAGCGGTATGTCGCCGCCGAGCTCGGCCTGCGCCAAGCCGATGTATCGACTCAGGTCGTCATGCGTGACGGCATCAGTGAGTGGGTATCCACGCTGGCCATCATGGCGACCGTCGCTGAGGCCATCGCACTCGAGGTGCGGCACGGCCAGCGCACCGAGGTGCGCGAGATGTGGGAGCCCTTCGGCAAAGGCCAGAAGGGCTCGTCGGCGATGCCGCACAAGAAGAATCCCATCCTGTCCGAGCGCATCTGCGGCCTGGCCCGGATAGTTCGTGCCCAGGTCACTCCGGTGCTCGAAGGCATCCCGCTGTGGCACGAGCGGGACATCTCGCACTCGTCGGTGGAGCGGGTGGCGCTCCCGGACGCGGCGATCGGGACCGACTACCTGCTGCATCTGACTCACCGCCTGATCACAGGTCTGGAAGTAGACGTAACGCGGATGCGGGAGAACCTCGAGTCGACATCTGGACTCATCTATACCGGGGCGGTGCTGCTCGACCTGGTTGATCGGCAAGGGCTATCCAGGGAGGATGCCTACGCGCTCACCCAGGCCGCGGCGATGGAGACCTGGCAGACCGGCCGGGCGTTCAGGGACACCCTGGTCGACCGGGCCAAGGCCGCTGGGATCACCATCGACCCGGTCCGGTTGGATGAGACCTGCCGACCCGAGCGATACGTAGAGCGGCTGGACGGGATGTTCACGCGATTGGAGGCGCTGTCATGAGGGGCAGGCTGATTTCCTGGGTGTTCCGCGCAGTCATCCTGTGGGGAGCGCAGCGGTTGATCCGGTGGTTCTCGGAGAAGTACGGCGAGAACGGGGCTAGCCGGCGGCCCGGTGCGGGCGGCCCGCAGGCCCCGCGCTTCGGCAAGGCCGGCAAGGCCGGTAAGACCGGCACGACCGCGGCCGCCGGGGTAGACGAGTCGCACGGATGACCGCGGCGGTCCCGCTGGACGGGCTGACCCCCATCCACACCGGGAAGGTACGGGATCTCTACGCGGTCGAGGACGACCTGGTCCTGATCGTGGCGAGCGATCGGATCTCCGCGTTCGACCACGTGCTCGACTCGCCGATTCCGGATAAAGGGACCATCCTGACCCAACTGTCGCTGTGGTGGTACCAGCAGTTGGCGCCGATGGTGCCCAACCACCTGGTGACCGCCGAGGTCGACGACTACCCACCCGACCTGCGCAAGCTCGGCTCCGCCCTGCGGGGCCGATCCATGCTGTGCCAGCGCTTGGAGATGGTGCCAATCGAGGCCGTGGCCCGCGGCTACCTCAGTGGGTCGGCGCTGGTGGAGTACCAGCGGGACGGATCGGTCGGCGGCCAGCCCCTTCCGGCCGGCCTGGTGGAGGGCTCCAAGCTGCCCGAGCCGATCTTCACGCCGGCTACCAAGGCGCCGGCCGGCGAGCACGACCAGAACATCAGCTACGCCGAGCTGGTCGAGCGGGTCGGCCTGGACACCGCCGAGGAGCTGCGCGATCTGACCCTGGTGGTGTACCAGCGGGCGCACGAGATCGCGGCCAAGCACCAGATCCTGCTGGCCGACACCAAGCTCGAGTTCGGGCTGATGGACAACGGCACATTGATGCTGGCGGACGAGGTGCTCACCCCGGACTCGTCCAGGTTCTGGCCGGCCGACGACTGGGCGCCGGGCGGCCCGCAGTCGTCCTACGACAAGCAGTACGTCCGGGACTGGCTCAGCTCACCGGAGTCGGGCTGGGATCCGGCCGGCTCGGATCCGCCGCCCCCACTTCCTGCCGACGTAGTCGGACAGACCAGGGCAAGATACATCGAAGCGTACGAAAGGATTACGGGCCGCCAGCTGTAGGCTCGCTCGCCATGGGGTGGATTCTCGTGGGCGAGGGGGTTGACGACCTCAGATGACCTGGCTCGTCACCGGCGGTGCCGGATACATCGGCGGTCACGTGGTGGCCGCACTGCGGGCGGCCGGCCTGCCCGCGGTCGTGCTCGACGACCTGTCCACCGGATCGCTGGCCCGAGTGCCGGCAGACGTCCCGGTGCTGACCGTAGCGCTGCACGACTTCGACGCGGTGCTGGCCGGGTTGCGCGATCACGAGGTGACGGGCGTGATCCACCTGGCCGCCAAGAAGGCGGTCGGCGAGTCGGTAGAGCGGCCCCTGTACTACTACCGGGAGAACGTCGGCGGCTTCGAGGTGCTGCTGCGGGCGATCCGGTCGGCCGGGGTGAGCCGGCTGCTGCTGTCCTCGAGCGCGTCGGTGTACGGCAATCCGGATCAAGACCAGGTCACCGAGGACCTCCCGCTTCGGCCGCTGAGCCCGTACGGCCAGACCAAGACGGTCTGCGAGTGGATGGTGGCCGCCGCGCACCAGGCCTACGAGCTCGGCTACGTGACGCTGCGCTATTTCAACGTGGTCGGGGCGGCCAGCCGGGAGCTTGCCGACACCGGCGTGTTCAACCTGGTCCCGTTGGCCCTGCAGGCGATCTCCGCGGGCCGCCAGCCGCTGGTCTTCGGTGCCGACTACCCGACCAGGGACGGCACCTGTATCCGGGACTACGTCGACGTCCGCGACGTCGCCGATGCCCACGTCGCGGCCGCCCGGCTGCTGGACGCCGGCAAACCGGCGGCGGTCTACAACGTGGGCCGGGGCGAGGGCTTCACGGTCAAGGAGGTGCTGGCCGCGATCGACCGGGTCACCGGCATGGACGTCGGCTACCAGGTAGTCGATCGCCGGCCTGGCGACCCGACCAGCTACTGCGCGGCCGTCGACAAGATCGAGCGGGAGCTTGGTTGGACCGCGCGGTACACCCTGGACGACATGGTGGCCAGCGCGTGGGCCGCCTGGCCGAAGCCGTAGCCGCTGGGCCGAAGCGAGAGGCCCGCCTGGCCGAAGCCGTAGGACGACGGGCCGGCTACTCGGGGTTCTGCCGCGGGTGCGGGAACTTGGCGTTGCCGCCCTCCTCGGCCGAGGAGTCAGTGCGGATGATCAGGTTGCGCACCCAGCGCTCGTTGAACCCGGCGATGAAGCCCAGCCCGGCCCAGAAGAAGAACGAGCGCACCTCGATCGCCTCGGCGCCCGGTGGGCTGCCGGCGATCAGCGGTCCGGTCGGGTCCTCGAACAGGGTCAGTGTGCCGCCCTTGATCAGGAACAGTAGGGCGGCCGCGAACAGCCAGCCGAGCACGATCCGGAACGCGGCCGCTCCCCGGGTGACCGTCTCGTAGTCCATCCTGCGGTTGCGCATCGCCAGCAGCACGCTGAGCACCGCCCCAAGGGCGCCGCCGCCGAGGCAGGCCAGGGTGTCCCGCAGCGACCAGTACTCGGCCCGGTCCAGGCCGTTGGCTCCGGTCAGCGACTCGACCACCGGCTCGGTGAGCCGCCCTACCACGGTGAGCAGGACGAGCGTGGACAGCACGCCCATCAGCAGGCCGAGCGTGTAGCGGCGCCGGGCGTCGCGCTCGGCCCGGCGCTCCAGGAACTCCTCGGCGTCCACCGCACGAGCGTCAAGCAGCTGCTCGACCGCGGCGATGTCCGGGTCGCCGTCCGCCCGAGTGGTCCGCGCCACGTCCGCGCCGGCGTCCACCGCGCTGGTGATCAACGCCTGGCAGAGGTAGCGGTCCGGTCCGGTCAGGAACCGTTGCGCCCGCAGGTAGGTCTGCTCGAGCCGGTTCATCGGGGTCGACGCGAGCACCCAGAGCTCGGCGTACTGGTCGAGCGTGACCAGCGCATCCGGCCCCACGGTGGCGGTGGCTCGCAACGAGACCGGCACTGCCGAGCGGCGCGGACGCCGCTGGCGGGGCTGTCGCCTGGACTGCCGCCACCGGCGCAGCGGCGTGACGATCGGTGCGACCAATGCCACCCTTGCGGCCCCCACAGCTCACCCTCCCCCGCGTAGCCGGCTGCCTACCCCCGGTAGCCGCGCAGCCGGGTCACACCGTAGTGGCCGGTCGTTCCGGCTCGCAGCCGAACCACGCCGATAGGCTGGCTACCGCCATCCCGAAATCACCCCAAGCCCGAGTTCCGCGAGGAGTTCCGCGTGGCCCGCGTCGTCGTCGATGTCATGCTCAAGCCCGAGATCCTCGACCCGCAGGGGCAGGCGGTGCAGCGCGCGCTTGACCGGTTGGGGTTCGACCGGGTGACCGCGGTCCGGCAGGGCAAGCGGTTCGAGATCGAGATTGCGGACAGCGAGCCCGGCACCGGCGCCGGCACCGCTGCCGCCGCCGGCACCGCTGCCGAGCTCGCCCGTGAGATGGCCGCGAAGCTGCTGGCCAACACCGTGATCGAGGACTTCACCGTGCGAGTCGAAGGCTCGCCCGCCGGGCGGCCGTGATGGCGACCCGGATCGGGGTGGTGACGTTTCCCGGTTCGCTGGACGACCGGGACGCCGCCCGTGCGATCCGGCTGGCCGGCGGCGACCCGATCCGGTTGTGGCACCGCGACACCGACCTGGCCGGGGCCGAGGCGATCATCCTGCCGGGCGGCTTCTCCTACGGCGACTACCTGCGCTGCGGGGCGATCGCCCGGTTCTCCCCGGTGATGGACTCGGTGATCGCGGCCGCCGGCCGCGGAATGCCGGTGCTCGGCATCTGCAACGGCTTCCAGATCCTGTGCGAGTCCCACTTGCTGCCCGGTGCGCTGACCCGCAACGAGGACCTGCACTTCGGCTGCCGGGACCAGCGGCTGCGGATCGAGTCGACCGGCACGGCCTGGACCTCCGGCTACCAGCCGGGCGCCGAGGTGGTGATCCCGCTGAAGAATGGTGAGGGTCGCTTCGTGGCCGACCCTGACACGGTGGCCCGGCTGGAGGACGACGGCCGGGTGGTCGTGCGCTACCTCGGTGGCAACCCGAACGGATCGGTCAACGAGATCGCCGGCATCGCCAACGAGCGCGGCAACGTGGTGGGGCTGATGCCGCATCCCGAGCACGCGGTCGAGGCGCTGACCGGGCCGAGCATGGACGGGCTCGGCATGTTCACCGCAGTCGTCGAGCGCCTGGTCCGGGC
>JAKEEW010000339.1 GCA_022616375.1 Sporichthyaceae bacterium | reverse complement strand
TACGAGCCGGTCGAGCCGCGGTACGAGCCGGTGTCCGGGGCACTGGAGCCGGTCGAGCCGGCATTCCATCCGGGTGAGCCGGCGTTCGAGCCGGCCGAACCGTCCACCGGCGGGCATCGGCTTGGGCGCCGTGGCGGCGTGGGTGCGGCCGTCGCCGGCGTGGCCGCCGCGCGAGCGGTGACCGGGCAGCAGCCGGTGGTCCATCCGGCCGGGCCGCCGCCGACCCCACCCCAGGCGCCACATCCGTCCGAACCCGAGCTGCCGGTGTACGAGCCGGCCACCGGCGGATACGAACCGGCCGGCTACGGGCCGGCCGGACCCGGTGGGTACGGCCCGGACTACGGGCCTGGCGACCGACCGGGGGACTACGGACCGGGCGAGCCGGAACCGGACGGATACCAGCCGCGGCACGGCCGGCACGCCGCGGGCCCGGCCCAGCCGATCGACGAACCGCTTGCGGCCCAGCGTTACGACGACCTGAGCCCGGACGGCGCGAGCTACAGCTACGACTACGCCGGCCGTGACCAGGGCGGCAACTCCCGGCCCGGCTATGACCAGGGCGGTTACGCCGCGGCCTCCGAGCCGGAGCATCCGGCCCCACGGCACGGCCGGTCCTCCTATCAGCCCGCCGGATACGACCAGCAGCCCGATCCGCTCGCCTACGACCCGACCTACGATCCGGCGTTCAACACCGGTCCGTTGCCCGCGGTGCCGCTGGCCAGCTACGAGGTGCTGCACGACGAGCCGTATCCGGCCGGCCAGCCGGCGGACCAGCGCTACCCGGATCAGGACGGCTACGAGACGTTGCCCGAGTACGGCGGCTTCGACCCGCTGCCGGCCGGCGGCTACCCGGCGGGCGGCTATCCCACCGGCGGTTACCCGGCCGGCGGTGAGCCCGGCTCCGGCGGGTACCCCGACCAGGGCTACGGCGGTCATCCGACGGTTCCGGCGCAGGAACGTGAGCCGGGCCAGCGCCAGCCCTGGGACGCTGACGAGGACGAGCGGGCGAACCACGGCCAGGACGACTGGCCCTGGAGATCGTCATGAACCGCCGTCCGCTGCCAAAGCAGGCTCGTGCGCTGGCGCGGCAGCTGCCCAGGCCGCCTCGCGGGATGCCGCCGTTGCGCGCGCCGCGCAGTCGGACCGGCCGGACCGCGGTGCTGGTGCTGGGCGCGCTCGCCATCGTGTTCGGCCTGGCGGTGGTCACCGATCCGGGCGTAGCCGAGACCAGCACCGGTGAAGGCACCAGGGTGACGGTCCGCAACACGGTTGCGGTCTGCCCGAACCCGCCATCGACCGGCGGCAGCAGCCGGCTGTCGATCGCCGCTCCACCGGCCACCGCGGCGCCGGACAGCGAGTCCCCGGCGTCGCCGGCGGCCGAGCCCGATGGGTCTACCGAGGCCGACGGCGAGGGCGACAGGGATGAGAAGGCCCAGGACCGGGCCACGGTGCTCAAGCAGGGCAGCAAGCCCACCACGAAGTCGATGCTGACTATCCAAGATCCGGGCAGTACCCGGTCAGACGAGATCTCGGTCAGCCAGGACAAGTTCGAGCCACTGATTGCCCGGGCAACCGGATCGGTGGCGCCCGGATTCGCGGCTTCGCATACCACCAGGGTGCTCGGCGACGGCGTGATGTCCAGGTCGCTGTCCGGGACGGCCTGCCCGCAGGCCGGCACCGAGTTCTGGTTCGCCGGCACCGGCTCGGGGGACAACCGCACCTCCTGGCTGTACCTGGTCAACCCGGAAGACGCGCCGGCCACCGTGGATGTCGAGCTGTTCGGCGACGACGGTCCGGTGGCTGCTCCATCCACGTTGAAGGGGATCGTGCTCGGCGCGCACACCAACGACCGGCACTTGCTGCAGGTGGTCGCGCCGGAGCAGGAGCGCCTGGTGGTCCGGGTGGTGGCGCGGGTCGGCCGGGTGGTAGCCGCGCTCCACGACCAGCAGCAGGACGGCACCAAGCCGCACGGCGCGGACTGGATCCCTGCGGTGACTGAGCCGGCGACCCGGGTACTGGTGCCGTCGATTCCCGGCGGCAAGGGCGAGCGGACGCTCTACCTGCTCGTGCCCGGCGACGAGGGCGCGCTGGCCAAGCTGAAGCTGGTCGGGAAGAACGGCACGTTTAGCCCGGCGCCGGATCCCAAGGCCGGCGCACTGGACACGATCGCGCTCGAGGGCAACCGGATCAAGCAGGTCAACCTCGGCTCGGTGGCCAACGAGGAGCCGTTCGGGGTGTTGATCGAATCCGACCGTCCGGTGGTCGCGGCGCTGCGGGTCGGCACCGGCGACAACCCGCCGGACACCGCATTCCTGGCCGCCACCGCGCCGCTGGGCGGGCCGTCGATCGTGGCCGATGCCCGCAACGACGGCGGCCTGACCAGCAAGCTGGTGCTCACCGCGCCGGATCACCAAGCGTCGGTAACGATCGTCGCGCTGGTCGCGGGCAAGGATCCGAAGGAGATCGACCAGGTCACAATCGCCGCTGGGACAAGCCAGCAGATATCGCTCAAGGCGGTCAAGGGCACGTTCGCGGTGATGATCACACCGCTGCCCGGGTCAGGCCCGGTCTATGCGTCTCGGGTGCTGTCCGAGCGGCGTGGCGACGGCGATCTGCTGACGATCGAGCAGTTCCAGCCCAGCCATACCACCGCGCTGGTGCCGGACGTGGTCAACGATCTTTCCGCCGGGCTCCGCCCCGGCGAGTAGCTCAACCTGCGGGAACGGCGGTACCTCGACCGGCGCCGCAGCCTCGAAGTTGATCGATCATTGGTCAATCGCGCGCGATTCTCCCGGCGTGTCCTCGCGTGTCGTGACCATTGATCGATCATTTGGCGACGCGCAGGGCGCACCGAAGCCGCGGCCGGGAACGGGCGCTAGTCGTTGCCGTAGCGCGGGTCGACCATCTCCGGCTCCAGTCCGAGCAGCTCGGCGATCTCTTCGACCACGACGTCGTGAATGATCGAGCGCAACTCCTCGCGACTGGTGGCCCTGGCCTCGAGCGGCCGGCGGTACAGCACGATCCGCGCTGGCAGCTCGCCGATCGCGGGAAACAGCCTGGCCAGCGGCACCGGGTCGGCCGACCATACCGAGGCGTCCGGCGGCGGCACTTCCTCGACCGCGAACTCCACCCCGTCCAGCTGCGGACCCCAGCGGGATTCGAGCCGGTCTACCGCGTCCAGCACAAGATCGTCGAACCGCTCGGATCGGCTCCGCGAGATCGGAAGATGATCAGGAGCGAGCACCCCGCGTAGGCCCCTACCGTGCCGGTCACGGCGCGGAGATCTGGCCGGTACCGAGCCGGTGGCCATGGTCTGGCTCACCTCGCCTCCTGTCCGCGGTACCAGGCTCCGATGCACGAGCACGACTGTAGTAGGCCCATCCCTCGCCGGGGCTAGTCCCGCGACACGAATCCGGCGACTTTCTCCCAATGTTCGCTCACCGACGCCGCGGAGAGTAGCTTCCACCATCGTGAGCCCGGCACGGAGTTGCTCGCGGACCGCCTGTAGCGGCTCCGCCGTCGCGACCTTGACCTACGTTTACGCGGAGTCGACCGCGGTGCTGGGTCCGCTGGCCACCCACGCCGAGCCGCACTGCTACGACCTGTGCTCGGAGCACTCTCAGCGGCTCACCGCGCCGCGCGGATGGGAGATCGTCAGGCTCGCGCTCGAGCCCACCCCGCACGGTCCCAGCAGCGATGATCTAGAAGCGCTGGCGAACGCGGTCCGGGAGGCCGGGCAGCTGCCGTTCGACGAGTATCCGGAGCCGGCGTCCGAGCTCGGCCGGCGCGCGCACCTGCGGGTCTTGCGGGCCCCCGAGCGGTAGCCCCAGCGATAGCCCCAGCGATCGCCCGGGTGTGGTCCGATAAGGTCGGCACGTCCTAGCAGTGACCTCTACACACGGAGTTCGGGTGCCGGATCTGTCCGCGATCGTGATGGCCTACGACATTCGCGGTGTCGTGCCAGATCAGCTGGACGCCGCGCTCGCGGCCCGATTCGGCGCCGGGTTCGTCCAGGTCACCGGCGCGGATGCGATCGTGATCGGCCGGGACATGCGGCCGACCTCGCCCGAGCTCGCCGCGGCGTTCGCCCGGGGCGCCAGCCAGGCCGGCGCCGACGTGATCGACATCGGGCTGGCCTCGACCGATCAGCTGTACTACGCCAGTGGTGCGCTCGATCTGCCGGGCGCGATGTTCACCGCTAGCCACAACCCGCCCCAGTACAACGGGATCAAGATGTGCCGGGCCGCGGCGGCGCCGATCGGCCGGGAGACCGGGCTTGAGGAGATCCGCGCGGTCGTCGAGGCCGGTGCGACCCCGTCCAGCACCGGCGCGACCCCGTCCAGCACCGGCGCGACCCCGTCCAGCACCGGCGCGTCCAGCACCGGCAAGATCGGCTCGATCGTGTCCCGCGACCTGCTCGCCGACTACGCCGAGCATCTGCGCTCGCTGGTCGACTTGTCCGCGATCCGCCCGCTGACGATCGTGGTGGACGCGGGCAACGGAATGGCCGGGCACACCGTGCCGGCCGTGTTCGGGTCCCTGAACGTGCGGCTGATCCCGCTCTACTTCGAGCTGGACGGCACGTTCCCCAATCACGAGGCGAACCCGCTGGATCCGGCCAACCTGGTCGATCTGGCCGCCACGGTCCGGGCGCACGGGGCAGATCTCGGGCTAGCTTTCGACGGGGACGCGGACCGCTGCTGGGTGATGGACGAGCGGGGCGAATCGGTGCCCCCGTCCCTGATCACGGCCCTGGTCGCCAGCCGCGAGCTGGCCAGGGAACCGGGCGCGACCGTGATCCACAACCTGATCACCTCCCGGGTGGTGCCCGAAGTGGTGCGCGAGCACGGCGGGGTCCCGGTGCGGACCAGGGTCGGGCATTCCTACATCAAGCAGGAGATGGCCAGGACTGGCGCGATCTTCGGCGGCGAGCACTCCGCGCACTACTACTTCCGGGATTTTTGGCGGGCCGACACCGGCATGCTGGCCGCGCTGCACGTGCTGGCGGCGCTGGGCAGTCAGCCCGAGCCGATGTCCAAGCTGGTCGCGGCGTTCGACCGGTACGTCGGATCTGGCGAGATCAACTCCAAGGTGGCCGACCAGGCCGAGCGGATCCGCGCGGTCCGGTTGGCCTACGCCAACCGCCCCGGCGTCGAGGTCGACGAGTTGGACGGGCTGACCGTGTCCGCCGCCGACTGGTGGTTCAACCTGCGCCCGTCCAACACCGAACCGCTGCTGCGGCTGAACGTGGAGGCCGCCGATGCGGCCACGATGGCCGCGGTGCGGGACGAAGTGCTCGCCCTGATCCGGGCTACCTGATCGCCCGACTGCCGTGCTGGCCTTTGATCGATCACATTTGAGGAGACCGCCATGGACATCGACGCCGCGCTGCTCGAGGTGATCGCCTGCCCGCGGTGCCGATCCCCGCTGCAGGTCGACGACTCCGCGGCCGAGCTGGTCTGTACCTCGTCGAGCTGCCGCCTGGCCTACCCGGTCCGGGACGGCATTCCGGTGCTGCTGGTCGACGAGGCACGGACCCGAGCCCCCGGTCCGGCATGACGTTCCCCATCGACGAGTCGATCCTGGACGACGGTCAGGCCCGTACCGCGCTCGACCAGGCCGACATGCTTCGGGCCGTGGCCTCCGCCGGCTACCAGGTGCGTACCGCGGCCAGGCGCAGCGCGGAGTCCGGCGTGGCCCAGCTCGCCGCGGACGGCCGGCCACGGGCCGTCGTGATGGCTGGGATGGGCGGCTCCGGAATCGTCGGCGATGTCGTCGCGGCGCTGTGCGCTCCGTCCGCCGCGGCCCCGGTGTTCACTTGCCGCGGATACGTGCTGCCGGCCTGGGTCGGGTCGATGGACCTGGTCGTCGCGGTCTCCTGCTCGGGCACCACCGAGGAGACCCTGGCGATCACCCAGGAGGCGGATCGCCGGGGCGCCCGGCTGCTCACCATCGGCGCGGCCGACTCGCCGCTCGCGGTGCTGTCTGCCCAGGCGCGCGGCGTCCACGTGCCGGTCCAGGTCAGTCACCCGCAGCCCAGGGCGAACATGTGGGCGTTGACCGTGCCGGCTGTGCTGGCCGCGCACGCGCTCGGGCTGACTGCCGTGCCATTCGACGTGGTCGAGCGGACCGCGGACCTGCTGGACGCGGTCGCCGAGCGGTGCCGGCCGTCGTCGGAGACGTTCATGAACCCGGCCAAGAGCCTGGCCCTCGATCTGGCCGGGCAGCTACCGATGATTTGGGGGAGTGGTCCGATCGCGGCGGTGGCCAGCTACCGGTTCGCCTGCCAGCTCAACGAGAACGCCAAGCTGCCGGCCGTCTCCGGGGCGCTACCCGAGGCGAACCACAACCAGGTGGTCGCGCTGGACGGACCGTACGGCCGGCTGGCCGCGGTGGGCCCGCCCTCGGCCGCCGAGCTGTTCCGGGACCGGGTAGACGAGGCCGAATCGGGTGCCGCCCGGCTCCGGCTGGTGCTGCTGCGTGACCGGCTCGAGCACCCTCAGGTAGCCCGGCGGGCGGAGGCATCGGCGGCGCTGGCCGGCGAGCGCGGGGTGCCGGTCAGCGAGCTGGTGGCCGAGGGCGAGCATCCGCTGGAGCAGCTGGCCAGCCTGGTGGCGACCGGTGATTTCGCTAGCGTGTACCTCGGGCTGTTGCACGGCCTCGATCCGACCCCGATCGCAGCCATCACCGAGCTGAAGGAGCGGGTTCGATGAGCGCCAGCGGTGGTACCAGGGCCATCATCGCGGCGTTGCTGGCCAACCTTGGCATCGCGGTCACGAAGTTCATCGCGTTCCTGCTCACCAGGTCCTCGTCGATGCTGGCCGAGTCGGTGCACTCGGTGGCCGACTCGGGCAACCAGGCGCTGCTGCTGCTCGGCGGCAAGCGCGCTCAGCGCGACGCGAGCGAACGGCACCCGTTCGGATACGGCCGGGACCGCTACATCTATGCGTTCATCGTCTCGATCGTGCTGTTCACCGTCGGTGGGCTGTTCGCGCTGTACGAGGGCTACCACAAGTTCGAGGATCCGCACGCGATCGAGCAGTGGTGGATCGCGGTCGGGGTGCTGGTGATCGCGATCATCCTGGAGTCGTTCTCGTTCCGGACCGCGATTGTCGAGTCCAACCGGATCCGCGGGAAGAGCTCCTGGGTCGAGTTCATCCGCCGGGCCAAAGCACCCGAGCTGCCGGTGGTGCTGCTCGAAGACTTCGGTGCCCTGCTCGGTCTGGTCTTCGCGCTGATCGGAGTCAGCCTCGCGGCGATCACGCACAACGGTCGCTGGGATGCGGTCGGTTCGCTGGCGATCGGCGTGTTGCTCGTGGTGATCGCGATCGTGCTGGCGATCGAGACCAAGAGCCTGCTGCTCGGGGAGTCCGCGACCGCCGAGGACCAGCGCCGGATCCACGCCGCGTTGCTGGCCGGGCCGGCGGTCAACGACGTCATCCACATGCGCACCATGCACCTCGGGCCGGACGAGCTGCTGGTCGGGGTCAAGATCGCGGTCGACGGGGCGACCCACGCGGCCGACGTGGCCAAGGCAATCGACGAGGCCGAGGTCCGGGTCCGCGAGGCGGTGCCGATCGCGACGGTCATCTACATCGAGCCGGACATCCGGCGGCCGGGCTCGGACGTGTCGGTAGATCTGCCTGCGGAGCCGTAACGCTGGGGTTGGCCGGGACAACTCCTTGAACGAGACCCGCGCCGTCCGGTTGGAGGCACCGTGCCAGAGCCCAGCGACGAAGACCTGCTGCTGGCGATCGCCGCCGGACCTGGTGCGCTAGCCGAGTTCTACCGCCGGCACGTCGGCCGGATCGTCGGGTTCGGAGTGCGCAGGTTCGCCGACCCGGAGGACGTCGCCGACTTCGTGGCTGACGTCTTCGTCGAGGTGCTGGCCGGCGCATACCGGTTCGACCCGCGCCGGGGTAGTGCGCTCGGTTGGTTGTACGGGCTGGCCGGCAACATCGCGGCGGCCAGCCTTCGCCGGCAAGCCAGAGCCGGGGCGGCCGTTCGCCGGCTATCCGGCCGAGCCGCGCTCGACGCCGACGACTACGACCGGGTCGAGGCCCAGATCGACGCGGCCGCCGAGCTGCGGGCCACCTACCGTGCCTTGCTCGGACTGCCCGAGACCGACCGCAGGCTGCTCGAACTGGTCGCCGTGGACGGGCTGGGTCCGGCCGCGGTGGCCGAGGCCGCGGGGCTGTCCGCGGTGACCGTCCGGGTCCGGTTGGCCCGAGCCAGGCAGCGACTGCGGACCGTGCTGGCCACCACGCCGGATCGCCCCGACGCGACCAACCACGGCACCAACCGCGGGACCGACCCCACCACCCACCACCGGACCAGCCCTGCGACCCACCACGCACCGGCTACCAGCGAGGGATTGCGATGAAGTCCATCGACAGCGCTGCCGGGCCCGCCGAGGCCCCACTGGGCGGCTTCGAACGCCGCCTCCTCGAGTCGCTGACCGAGCTCGATCAGGCCCGGGAGCCGGCCGCCGTAGGCCGGCCGGCACGCCGGGATCGCCGGCGGCGGCCAATCGTGGCAGTCGTGGCCGTGGCCGCGGTCCTGTCCACCGCTGCCGGCGCGACCGCCGGGGCGATGCTTACACTGCAGTCCGGCAACGGTGAGCAGGTCGCGGCCGGAAGCCCGGTCGCGATGAAGGGATCGGACTGCGGCGCCGGTATGCCGGTGACGCTCTGGCTGGACACCGCGGTGCCGCTGGGCACCACGACGGTGCGATCCGACGGGCTATACATCGCGATCGTGACTGTTCCGCCCGCCACCGAGCCGGGTGCCCACGAGATCCAAGCCCGATGCCGGGGTGCCGAAGGCAACGAGCTGGTGGAGACCCTCCCGATCAGGGTGACCGCGGCCGGCTACGTCGAGCCGCTCGCACCGGCCTTCGACGCCAAGGGTGGCGCCGTGCCCGGCGGAGTGGTGATGTTCAAGGGCGCCGGGTGCCGGCCCGACGTCGCGGTCACGATCACCGTCGCCGAGGTACCGGCACTCGAGGTCGGCACCACCGCCGGCCTGGCGGGCGAGTTCATCGTTTCCGGCTTCGTGCCATCCGGCACCGCTACCGGTCGCTACCAGGCCCAGGCCGAGTGTGTAGATCCGGACGGGAGGCCACTCGTCCAGGCTGCCGAGCTGACCGTGCTCCAGGCCCTACCGGTTGACCGGCAGGCGACCAAACCGACCCGGGGACTTCATCGGCGCATGCGGCCTGACCGGCGCCGGCCGCTTGTTAGGGTGAGCGCATGACGATCGCTGACCAGGCCACCGACTATCGCGTGGCGGACCTCTCGCTGGCCGAGTTCGGCCGCAAGGAAATCAAGCTCGCCGAGCACGAGATGCCCGGGCTGATGGCCACCCGGCGGGAGTACGCCGCGACCCAGCCGCTCCGCGGCGCTCGGATCACCGGATCGCTGCACATGACCGTGCAGACCGCCGTGCTGATCGAGACGCTGGTCGCGCTCGGCGCGCAGGTGCGGTGGGCCAGCTGCAACATCTTCTCCACCCAGGACCATGCGGCGGCCGCGGTCGTGGTCGGCCCGAACGGCACCCCGGGCAACCCGCAGGGCGTGCCGGTCTACGCCTGGAAAGGCGAGACGCTCGAGGAGTACTGGTGGTGCACCGAGCAGGTGCTGCGCTGGCCGGACGGTGGCGGCCCGAACATGATCCTCGACGATGGCGGGGACGCGACGCTGCTGGTGCACAAGGGCGTCGAGTACGAAAAGGCCGGCGTCGTGCCGGATCCGAGCACTGCTGACTCGCACGAGTTCGCCGTTGTGCTCGCGCTGCTCGGCCGGTCCTACGTCGAGGACTCGGCCCGGTGGACCAACATCGCCGCCGGGATCAAGGGCGTCACCGAGGAGACCACGACCGGTGTGCACCGGCTCTACGAGATGCACCGGTCCGGCACTCTGCTGTTCCCGGCGATCAACGTCAACGACTCGGTCACCAAGTCGAAGTTCGACAACAAGTACGGCTGCCGGCACTCGCTGATCGACGGCATCAACCGGGCCACCGACATGCTGATCGGCGGCAAGGTCGCGGTCGTGTTCGGCTACGGCGATGTCGGCAAGGGGTGCGCGGAGTCGCTACGCGGCCAGGGCGCCCGGGTGGTGGTCACCGAGGTCGACCCGATCTGCGCACTGCAGGCCGCGATGGACGGCTACCAGGTCGCCACGATCGAGGACGCGCTGGAGACCGCGGACATCTTCATCACCGCGACCGGCTGCCGCGACGTCATCACCGCCGAGCACATGGCCCGGATGAAGCACCAGGCGATCGTCGGCAACATCGGGCACTTCGACAACGAGATCGACATGGCCGGGCTGGCGAAGGCGCCCGGGGTGACCAGGGAGAACATCAAGCCGCAGGTGGACACCTGGACGTTCCCCGACGGCCACTCAGTGATCATCCTGTCCGAGGGCCGGCTGCTCAACCTGGGTAACGCCACCGGGCACCCGAGCTTCGTGATGTCCAACTCGTTCACCAACCAGGTGATCGCACAGATCGAGCTCTACGCCAAGACCGCGGACTATCCGGTGGGCGTCTACACGCTGCCCAAGCACCTGGACGAGAAGGTGGCCAGGCTGCACCTGGACGCGCTCGGGGTGAAGCTCACCACGCTGACTCCGGCGCAGGCCGGCTACCTCGGCGTTGCGGTGGAGGGCCCGTACAAGCCCGACCACTACCGGTACTAGGCCGCAGTCCGGTGCTGCTAGGCCGGCGGCACTGGGCCGGCGGTACTAGGCCGGCGGCGCGAACGGACTGTCGCCCAGCTTGGCCAGATTCTTGGCCGGATCCGGGCCGGCCGCGGCGGGGCTGGGAGAGCCGGCGGTGGTTGTCGAAGCACGCGGTGCCGCCGGGTCGTATGGGGGCCAGGAGCGCGAGTCCGGTTGGCTTTGGTATCTCGGAGCCGCCGGCTCGACCCGGCGTTGCGTCGCCTGGATCCGCGCGATCTCGCGGCGTCGCCGTTCCGAGATCACCGCGGCCAGGAACTCCCACGGCGGTATCCCGGCCGGCACCGGCCGGCCGATGTACCGGCTCACCTCGGCGGCCAGCTGCTGGCTCATGTGGTTCGCGGCGATCGGGTCCAGCGTAGAGTGCCGGACCAGGTACTGCCTAGCCGCCAGCGCCAGCTCGTCGGGTAGCCGGGACAGCTCGAGACCGGCCGCCCAGCCGGTCAGCCGTGGCGGCATGTTGATTGGCGCGGTCAGCGCGGCCGGCACCCGCTCCCGCAGCACCACCGTGCCGGCCAGGTAGTCGCCGACCCGCTTGCCCCGGCTGGACAGGATCGAGGTGAAGATCCCTACCCCGAGCGAGCCGAGTATCCAGACATCCAGAAAGAACGCCGCCAGCGCGCGGACCAGCGCATGCCGGAACCGGATCGGGCCGCCGTCGTCCCGCACCACCCGCATTCCCATGATCAGCTTGCCGAGCGACCGGCCTCGGCTGACGGACTCGACTGTGGCCGGCAGCGCTACGAAGATCGCTATGACCGAGGCCAGGAAGTAGAACGTGGCAAGGGAGGTGTCGGCGGTGGCCAGCACGCCACCGGCAATCCAGAACATGATCCAGAGCAGGATCAGCTGGATCGCGCCGTCGAACGCGAATGCCACCATCCGGCTCGGCAGCCGGGCCAGGCGGAGCTCGAGCGGGACCGCTTCGCCGGTGATGACCTCGCTCACCCGTTCACCGTCCCGTTTCGCCCGTCCATCTGAGAATGCAGGCTAGTCTGCCGGCAACGGGGGCAAATGCCCCAGTCGGTCGCGGTGGCGACACGAGGAGGAGTGCGGGTGGATATCGACGTACTCATCGCCTTGCGGCGGACCGACTGGGACCGGATGGACGAGCTGTTAAAGCGATCCCGATCACTGTCCGGAGCCGAGGCGGACGAGTTGATCGCGCTCTACCAGCAGGCTTCGACGGATCTGTCCCTGATCCGGTCGGCGGCGCCCGATCCGGTCTGGATCGGCCAGCTGTCCTCACTGGTAGCCAGGGGCCGGGCCGCCGTGGTGGGTACACAAGCGCCGGCCTGGCGGGAGTTCGTCGAGTTCTTCGTCCGCCGCTTCCCGGCCGCGGTGTACCGGAGCTGGCGCTGGTGGGTTCCGGTGGCCCTGACCACGATCGCGGTCACCGCCGGGCTTGGCGCCTGGATCGCCACCCACCCCGAGATCCAGGCCACCATCGCGACCCCGAGCGAGATCCGGGATATGACCGGACCCGGCGGGCAGTTCGAGGACTATTACTCCAGCGATCCGGCCTCGTCCTTCGCCGGGCGGGTCTGGGTGAACAACGCCATGGCGGCCGCGGGATGCCTGTTCCTCGGCGTACTGATTGTTCCCGTGATCTGGATCCTGTGGAGCAACGCGGTCAACATCGCCATCGGCGGCGGTCTGATGGCGGCCGTCGGCCGGCTTGACGTGTTCTTCGGTCTGATCACCCCGCACGGGCTGCTCGAGCTGACCGCGGTCTTCGTGGCCGCCGGGGCCGGTCTCCGGTTGGGCTGGTCGGTGATCGACGCCGGCCGCGGCCGTCGCGCCGAACGGTTGGCCGTCGAGGGTCGGGCGGTCGGTGGCCTGGTCCTCGGGTTGGGCTGCATCCTGCTGCTGACCGGCGTGATCGAGGCGTACGTGACCCCGTCGGGACTGCCCACCTGGGCCCGGATCGGGATCGGCGTGGCCGTCGAGGTGGGCTTCCTGCTGTACGTCTTCGTGCTCGGCCGGCATGCCGCCCGGGCCGGCGAGACCGGTGACATCGAGCGGTCCGCGGTCGGCGACGTGCTGCCGACAGCCGGGTAGCACCGGCTCCGCGCCGTCGACTGTCTTCGTGCGCCGTCACGGCGGCGCCGCGCACCCCACTGCGCGCGAAGTTGATCGATCAAGTGTCACGACACGCGAAGACACGCCGTCAGAATTGCCAGAAAGTGTCACTTGATCGATCAACTTCCGGGCCTCCGGGGCCTCCGGGGCCTTCCGGGCCTCCGGGGCCTCCGGGGCCTTCCGGGCCTCCGGGGCCTCCGGACAGCGCGCCCTCAGAGCCGGCCCGCGGCCTTGAGCTTCAGGTAGCGGTCGGCCAGCGCCGGCGGTAGCAGCTCGGGTGGCGCGTCTACCACCTCGACGGTGTGCCGAGACAGCTCGGCGGTGGTCCGGCGCCGCCCCAGCCGGGTCCGCTCGGCCGCTGCCGACGCGTACACCTGCTCGGCGTCCCCGCGTCCGGCGGCCATCTCTACCACCCGCGGATCGGCCACCGACGCCACGATCAGCTGATGCCGGCGGACCAGCGCGGGCAGCACCGGGGCCAGCCCGGCCTGTACCGCACTCGCCTCCAGCCCGGTCAGCAGGACCACCAGGGCGCGGTGTCCGGCCCGGCGCTGGATCTCGGCGGCCAGCCGGTCCCAATCCACCTCGACCAGCACCGGCTCGAGCGGCGCCATCGCGTTGACGAACGCCGGCAGCACCTGTGCCCCGCCGACCCCCTGCACCGAGGCCCGGACGGTCCGGTCGAAGGCGAGCAGGTCGACCCGGTCACCGGCCCGGGTGCCGAGCGCGGCCAGCAGCAGTGCCGCGTCCATGGCCGCATCCAGCTTGGGGGCGTCGCCGACCCGGCCGGCGCTGGTCCGCCCGGTGTCGAGCACCACCAGGATGTGCCGGTCCCGCTCCGGGCGCCAGGTGCGGACCACCACGTTCTGCCGGCGCGCGGTGGCCCGCCAATCGATCGACCGGACGTCGTCGCCGAGCACGTAGTCGCGCAGCGAGTCGAACTCGCTGCCCTGCCCGCGCACCATGATCAGAGTACGGCCGTCCAGCTCGCGCAGCCTGGCCAGCCGGGACGGCAGGTGCCGGCGGCTTTCGAACGGCGGCAACACCCGGACCGACCAGGCAACCGGTCGGGAGCGCTGTCGGGCGGCCAGGCCGAACGGTCCGACCGACCGTACGGTCACGACCGATGCCGGCCGGTCACCGCGTCGGGTCGGGCGCAGCACGGTGGTGAGAATGCGGCGCTGTCCGGCCGGCACCACAATCGGATGCCGGTTGTTGACCGCCCCGGCACTGGGTGGCCAGGCATCCCTGAGCGTGCCGCGGACCGCCAGGCTGCCGGTATTCGTCACGGTGAGCGTGACCGATGCCGGCTCGCCAAGCCGGACCGACTCGGCGCCGGACCGGGTCATGACCAGCGTGCCGATCCGGCCGGCCAGCACCACGTCGAGCCCGGCCAGCGTGAACAGCAGTCCCTGGACCAGCACGATCCCGGACCACGACGGTGCCAGCAGCCCGACGCCGAGCGCGCCGAGCAGGGCGAGCGCGCCGAGCCGTCCGGTGACTGCCATCGCGTTGTCCTAGTGTCCTGGCGCGCTCAGCGCGGGACCGGCACCGAGGCGAGCAGGCCGTCCAGCACGCCGTCCGCGGTGCTGCCTTCGAGCTCGGCTTCCGGGTGCAGCTCGATCCGGTGCCGCAGGGTGGGCCGGGCCAGCGCCTTGACGTCGTCCGGCGACACGTAGTCCCGTCCGGACAGCCAGGCCCAGGCCTGTGCGGTGGCCAGTAGCGCGGTCGCCCCACGCGGGGAGACGCCGAGCTGGACCGCCGGCGACTGCCGGGTGGCCCGGGCCATGTCGACCACGTAACCGATCACGTCGGGGCCCACGGTGACCTTGCGGGCGGCGGCCCGACCGGCCTGGAGGTCGGTGAGGTTGGCCACCGGGCGAACCCCGGCCGCGTCCAGGTCACGCGGGTCGAACCCGGCCGCGTGGCGGCTGACTATCTCAATCTCCTCGGCCCGGGGCGGCAGCGGCATGGTCAGCTTGAGCAGGAACCGGTCCAGCTGGGCCTCCGGTAGCGGGTAGGTGCCCTCGTACTCGACCGGGTTCTGGGTGGCGATCACCAGGAACGGGTCGGGCAGCCGCCGCGGCCGGCCGTCGACGGTCACCTGGCGCTCCTCCATCGCCTCGAGCAGCGCGGCCTGGGTCTTCGGCGGGGTCCGGTTGATCTCGTCGGCAAGCAGCAGGTTGGTGAAGACCGGGCCTTCCTTGAACGAGAACTTCGCGGTCGCGGTGTCGTAGACCAAGGATCCGGTGATGTCGCCCGGCATCAGGTCAGGAGTGAACTGGACCCGCTTGCCCTCCAGCGCAAGAGCCCGGGCGAACGTGCGCATGAGCAGCGTCTTGGCCACTCCCGGCACACCCTCGAGCAGCACATGGCCGCGGCAGAGCGCGGCGATGACCAGCCCGGTCACGGCCGCGTCCTGGCCGACCACTGCCTTGCCCACCTCGGCCCGCAGCTTGACCAGGGCCTGCCGGGCGGCTTCGGCCTCCCCCGGGCTGACCTCGCTCGGGTGGGCCGGCTGCTCCGGGTGCTCCGGTGGTGCCGTCTGCCCCGGTGGCGCCGGGTGCTCCGGTGGTGCCGTCTGCCCCGGTGGTGCCGTCTGTTGCCAGGTACCCGCGGCGACCGGGTCCGTGCTGGCTTGGATATCGCGCTCGGTCACAGTCGGCGCACCTCTCTGCTGAGGGAGTCGAGATCGTCGGCAAG
>JAKEEW010000338.1 GCA_022616375.1 Sporichthyaceae bacterium | reverse complement strand
TTCGACGAGGTCATCGTGACCACGTTCACCGCCGGCCCGGGCACCCAGACACTGCCGATCTGGATCCTGTCGAACCTGTTCCGGCCGAACCAGGCGCCGATCGTGAACGCGGTCGCCGCGGCCCTGATCGTGCTGTCCGTAATACCGGTCTGGCTGGCCCAGCGGCTGTCCGGGGACAGCGCCGGCGGCGGCCGGATCTGACCACAACGGCGCTCATGCTGATCGTGGTGGACCTGCAGCGGTGTTCCGGTCCGGATACGCTGCGAATCCACCACGATCACAGAGATGGGACGTGGCAATTGGCGCCAAACACCCATTGAACGGACGGGTGCGGGGTACTAGCGTCTAGGCGATCTTGCGTGCTGGGCCCTTCGGCTGGAGGAGTCATGCGCCCGTTCCGCACCCTCACCATTACCTCGTTAGCCGCGCTGATCGTGTCGCTCGCGGCGGCCCCGACCACCGCGGGCCAGGCAGGTAAGGACACCGACAGCGACGTGGTCCGGATCCCTGGACTGCAGTCGATTGCCAGCATCGTGCGGGACCGGGACGGCCTGGCTCACATCCAGGCGGTAAACCGGCACGACCTGTACTTCCTGCAGGGCTGGGTGCACGCGCAGGACCGGCTGTTCCAGATGGACGTGAGCCGGCGCACCGCCGACGGCACACTGGCCGAGCTGCTCGGCCCCGGCGCGCTGCCGCAGGATGTGCAGACCCGCACGATCGGCCTGCATCGCGCGGCCGAGCGGTCTTGGCAGGCGGTGGGCAGCCAGGCGCAGGCCGCGTTCACCAGCTACGCCGAAGGCGTCAACGCGTGGCTCGCGGCGAACCCGCTGCCCGGGGAGTACGCGGCGATCAACCTCACCAGTGTGCGGCCGTGGCGGCCGCAGGACAGCGTCGTCATCGGCAAGCTCATCGCGTTCGGGCTCTCGTTCGACCTGGACATCGACCTGACCCTGGACTACCTGACCTACCTAGCCACCGGGCAGGCCGCCGGCTTCGACGGGGACGCCTTGTTCTTCGACGACCTCAACCAGACGTTGCCGTTCAGCTCGGCCTCGACCGTGCCGGACGCGACCGACGCCGGCACGACGACCGCCTCGGCCAAGGCCGGCGGGTCCGACCTGGCCGCAGGGACCGCGGCAGCCGATGGCGGCGACGGTGCCGGCAGTGACCAGGTCGCCGACCTGCTGGCGGCGCGCGGGCTGATCGAGGACTACCGAGATGCGGTTGCCGGCGTACCGGTGCTGGC
>JAKEEW010000337.1 GCA_022616375.1 Sporichthyaceae bacterium | reverse complement strand
GGACCGGTGACCCGCATCGTTGGACGCCCCTTCCCTCGCAACCGCCTGCCAGGACGCCGATGATAGGCAGCCGCGGCCCGCGAGGCGGGGACCGCGGGCAGCGGCAGGTCACGGCCCGATGAGCTGGGGCGTCGCGGTGGCGGTGGCGTCCATCTCAGGCGGGACCCCGACCGGGAGAAACCGCAGGAACGCGACCGGCGTCGGTGCGGTCAGGGTCACGGTCACCTGGGGGGTGCCGCTGGCGACGCTGAACTGGACCGGGGCGGCCAGCCGGACCCCTTCGACGCCGGTGTCGCCGGAGGAGCCACCCAGGTAGCTGTTGACCGTGGCGGTCGCCTGGTCGAGGGCCACCCTGACCTCGGTCCCCTCGCTCTCGTAGTAGACGTCGGTGTCGACGTCGTTGGCGGCGGCGATAGCGGCACCGTCGGCGAGGTTGTTGAGGGCACGCTGGCCGATGACCCAGTTGGAGGCGTCCCAGCCGAGCGCCAGGACCATCAGGATGAGGGTGATGAGGCCCATGAGCAGGATGAGCATCTGGCCGCGCTCCCCGGCTGGGCCGGCCGGGTGGTCACACTCGCGCAGCCTGCTCATACGATCAGCGAGCGGAAGCGGTCGATGCGGATGTGGTGGGTGGCACCGACGGGGACGGTTGGGCCGGCGACCGTGCCGAGGAACGGGAGGGTCGCGACCGGGACGTTATAGACGACCCGGACCTCCAGCTCGGCGCCGGGGCCGAAGGTGCCGTTGCAGCCCGGTGGGCCGAGGCAGAGGTCCAGGGTGGCGCCGCCGTCGCCGGGCTGGTAGCGGAAGTTGCCCATCACGTCCTGGTAGGCGGCGGTCGCCCTGGCCTGTGCCGAGCCCTCGTCCTGGCTGGTGACGTAGACGCGGTCGGCCTCGCGCGCAGCGGCCGAGGTCGCCAGCATGGCGCGCTGGACGTCGGCCATGATCCCGATGACGTAGACCAGCGGGACGAGCAGGGTCACGAACACGGTGATGAACTCGATCACGGCCGCGCCCCGCTCGCGGTCCCCGCCGAGCCGGCCACCGAGGGCGCCGCAAGCGCGGCGGACGGCACGGGCGCCGCGGCTCATGGCTGCGCGCCACCTCCGGCTCCGAGCAACTCCTCCTTGTGCATGGTCGCGGTCATGTCGACCGGGAGGCCCGGCAGGAACGGGATGAACGAGGGCAGCGTCCCGGACGCCCGCATGGTGACAAGGTCGCCGCTGGCGGCCCCCGCGATCGTCAGCGACCCGGCGACAAGGCCACCGAAGGTCTGCCGCACCAGCTCGACAGCCTGGGCCTCGCCG
>JAKEEW010000037.1 GCA_022616375.1 Sporichthyaceae bacterium | reverse complement strand
TCGGGCCGCCGCCACCAGCGCCGGCCGACGGGGTAAGGATCGTCCCGCTCGGCGGGCTCGGCGAGATCGGTCGCAACATGACCGTGTTCGAGCACGCCGGGCGGTTGCTCGTGGTCGACTGCGGAGTGCTGTTCCCGGAGCCGGAGCAGCCCGGTGTCGACCTGATCCTGCCCGACTTCAGTTACATCGCGGACCGGCTCGACCAGATCGACGCGATCGTCCTCACGCACGCGCACGAGGACCACATCGGCGCGGTTCCCTACCTGCTGCGGATGCGCTCGGACATTGTGCTGGTCGGCTCGCGGTTGACCCTGGCCATGCTGGAGTCCAAGCTCGCCGAGCACCGGATCACGCCCTACTCGCTCGAGGTCAAGGAGGGTCAGCGGGAGCGGATCGGTCCGTTCGACTGCGAGTTCATCGCGGTCAACCACTCGATCCCGGACGCGCTCGCAGTCGTGCTGCGGACCCCGGCCGGGGTCGTCCTGCACACCGGCGACTTCAAGATGGATCAGCTTCCGCTGGACGGGCGGATCACCGACCTGCGGGCGTTCGGCCGGCTCGGCGAAGAGGGCGTTGACCTGCTCCTGGTCGATTCGACCAACGCCGAGGTGCCCGGCTTCGTGACCAGCGAGCGCGAGATCGCGCCGGTGCTGCAGCGGGTGTTCGGCAAGGCCGAGCGGCGGATCATCGTGGCCTCGTTCGCGTCCCACGTTCACCGGATCCAGCAGGTGTTGGACGCCGCCCACGGGCACGGCCGGCGGGTCGCGTTCGTCGGGCGGTCGATGGTGCGCAACATGGGCGTGGCCCGGGATCTGGGCTACCTCAAGGTCCCGGGTGGGTTGTTGCTGGACGCGAAGGAGATCGACGAGCTCCCGCCGGACGAGGTCGTGCTGGTCTGCACCGGCTCGCAGGGCGAGCCGATGTCCGCGCTGTCCCGGATGGCCAACCGGGACCACCCGATCCGGGTGATCGACGGAGACACCGTCGTGCTCGCCTCCTCGCTGATCCCTGGCAACGAGAACGCGGTCAACCGAGTGATCAACGGGCTGACCCGGTGGGGCGCCAAGGTCGTGCACAAGGGCAACGCACTGGTGCACGTGTCCGGGCACGCCTCGGCCGGGGAGCTGCTCTACGTGTTCAACCTGCTCAGGCCGCGACACGTCATGCCGGTGCACGGGGAATGGCGGCACCTGCGCGCCGCGGCCGAGCTCGCCGCGGCAACCGGCGTTCCGGACTCCCGCCTGGTGCTCGCCGACGACGGGGTCGTGGTGGACCTGGTCGCCGGCCGGGCCCGGGTGGTCGGCGCCGTGCCGTGCGGATACGTATACGTGGACGGCCTGTCGGTCGGTGACATCAGCGAGGCGCAGCTCAAGGACCGCCGGATCCTCGGCGACGAAGGGTTCGTCTCGGTCTTCGTGGTGGTGGACTCGGCCAGCGGCAAGGTCGTCGCCGGCCCGGAGATCCACGCTCGCGGCTTCGCCGACGACGACGCGGTCTTCGACGAGGTCCGGACCATGATCGAGGAGGCGCTCGCCGAGGCCGGCCGGGAAGGCGTCTCGGACGGCTATCAGCTCAGCCAGACGGTCCGGCGGACCGTGGGCCGGTGGGTCAGCGACAAGTTCCGCCGCCGCCCGATGATCGTGCCGGTGGTCATCGAGATCTAGCCGCCTGCCGGGCTCGGCGGGCTGTGCCAAAGTGCATGCATTCTGCTAGCACTGCACCTACAATGCAGGTATGGCGAAGACGGTGCAGATCCGCGATCTGCCAGCCGAGGTGCATCGGCAACTGCGGGTCCGGGCGGCAACTGCCGGCCAATCGCTGAACACCTATCTGGTCCAGTTGCTCGTCGCGCACGCGAGCCAGCCGACCCTGGCCGATGTGATCAAGCGAGTGGAGCTGCTCAGCCGCGGCGCGTCCCGCGCCGACATCGAGGCGGCGGTGCGCGCGGCCCGGCAGGAGCGGGAGCGGCAGACCGAGGATCCGGACGTCGCGTGATCGTCATCGACAACGCGGCGCTGACCGAGCTGCTGGCTGGCGTGGCGCCGAGCCCGCAGCTGATCGCCCGCGTTGTGGTCGCCGAGTCGGTGCATGCGACCGACCTGCTGGACGTGGAGTTCCTCAGCGGCCTGCGCGGGCTGCAGCGCGGCAAGAAGATCTCCGAGCACCGTGCCCGGCAGGCCCGGATGCTGTTCGCCGAGCTGCCGGTCGTCCGCTATCCCGTTTCCGTGATCACGGATCGGATCTGGGCGCTGCGGCACATGGTGACCGCCTACGACGCCTCGTATCTCGCGCTGGCAGAGGCACTCAACTGCCCCCTGGTGACCACGGATCGCCGGCTTGCCGCGGCCAGCGGTCACCTCGCCGTCATCGAGGCCTTCTGAGCGCCCGCATAGCTCACCCCGTAGTTGATCGATCAAGTGTCACGATCTGGCGAAACACGCCGCGGGAATCGCCGGAAAGTGTCACTCGATCGACCAACAACGCTCCGGCCAGCCAGCCGCGACCAAACCCCGGCGACACGAGCGTCGGGCTCGCCCGCAGCCTCCCAGGTCGGGACAAGCCGAGCAGTTAGCCTCGCATCATGGCTCCTCGTACGTCGGGATCTACGCGGAGCCGCTCGGCCGCGTCGTCCACGCGGACTCGCGGCGGCTCGACGTCCGGCCGTAACGGCAAGGAGGCCAGCACGACAAAGAAGGGTGCGACCGCTAAGAAGAACGGGCGGAACTCCCGCAACACCGCCCGGCGCACGGTAACGCCACCGAAGCGGTTCAACCCGATCACCGCCCTGTTCCGCGGCATCTACATCCTGATCGCGTCGATCTGGCTGGGGGTCGCGGCGATCCTGGGCGGCACCGCGCGCAAGTACGGCGAGAGCGCCCGCGAGCTGGAGTCCGCGCACCGCAGGGACGGCCTGGCGCTCACCCTGGTCGGGCTCGCCATCGTGATCGCCTCGGTGGTCTGGTGGGGGCTGGACGGCGAGTTCGCCAACGGCGTCGTGGCCGTCGTGGTGGGTACGTTCGGCCTGGTCGCCTGGGGTATCCCGGTGTTGCTGCTGGG
>JAKEEW010000336.1 GCA_022616375.1 Sporichthyaceae bacterium | reverse complement strand
GCCAGCTACACCGGGGATGCTGCGGATCCACTGGGTGCCACTGGGTGCCACTGGTGTTCTCGTCGTCCAGGCGGGGACTGGAGGTTGTCCCGTCCGTCGTTGGATTTGGGTGGGGCCTCCGTGGCGGATCATACGGTCAGGCGGTGACGGCGAGGTCGGGGTCGTCGGCGGTGGCGTGTTGGAGCGCGGCGGCGAGCTGTGGGAGCTCCTGGTAGCCCTTGACGCGGCGGAACTGGGCCTCGGCGGCCAGCATCCCGGCCGCTGCCCAGCGCAGCGCCATCTCCCCCGAGGACCAGCGCTTCACCCGCCCGGCGTGGTCGCGGACGATCTCGATCATCGACTCGACCGGGTTGGTCGACTCGACGGTCTGCAGCAGCCTGCCGCCCACGCCGAGCCGGTTGACCGTGAGCGTCTCGGCCAGGCCCTCGCGCAGGCTCGCGGCAGCGCCGGGACGTTGGCGTGCCAGGACGCGGGCGAGCTGCTCCAGCTCGGCTCGTGCCTGCTTGGTGTCGGGGTTGGCCCAGGCCGAGCGCAGCCGGCGTTGGACGAGCGGCCGCTCGGTCTCGGGCAGGTGGTCGAGGACCTTGCGTTCCTTGTGCCGGCGGCACCGCTGGATGAGCGCCTTGCCGGCGAAGACCGCGCGGACCGCGGCGTCCAGGGCCTTGCCGCCGTCGATGACAAACAGCACGCCGTGGTCGGTGTCCAGCCCGCGGTCGCGTAGCCCGGTCACCAGCCGGGTGCAGACCGCCTTGTTCTCGGTGGTGCCCTCGACCACCCCCAGCGGGACCTTGGTGCCGTCGGCGGTCACCCCCAGCGCGCCGACCAGCAGGTGCTCACCCATCCCGAACCCGTCCAGGAACACCACCAGCCACCGCTGGCCGCCCAGTGGGCGGTGCAGGAGCTGGTCGAGCCGCTCAGCGGTCGCGGTCACGAACCGGCGGGAGACTGCTGAGCGTGAGGTGCCTGTCGCGGTCTGCTCGACCTGGGCGCCGACGGGTTCCAGTCCGACCGGGTAGCCGCGGGTCGATAGCCCGCCCAGCATCCTGGCGACCACCCCGTCGGCGAGCAGGTCGGCCGCCACGAAGGTCTGGTATGCCTCCAAGGTCAGCTCGTGCTCGTCGTCGCCGACCGTGCGAACCCTGGGCCGGCGGACCGCCACCCTGCGCCCGCCAAGGGTCACCGTGCCGTCCTGGCCACCGTGACGCTTGGCGGTCCTGGCCGGGTTGTGCTTGCCCTTCGGGCCTGCGAGGTCGCTGACCTCGGCCTCCATCAGCTCGGCCATGACGTCCAGGCCGACCGCGACCGAGGCGGCCAGCAGCCCCTCGCGCATGTGCTCGGCGAACCGGGCCAGATGGCCGTCCAGACGGCCAGCCAGCCGCTCGGACAACCCGAGCGTCGCCGTCGGCACCAGCCGCAACCGATCACCAGCAGCGGTCTCGTCGGCAGAGCGGGCGTGTGGGAGTCTTGCATCCGGGGTCCTCCTCCTTGGACTTGGTCGTCCTCGGAGCGTGGCATGTTCACGCTCCGGGGGAGGACCCCACCTCAAAACCCACGAACCCCGGGACAACCTCCGGGCGTCAGTTCGGCGATCTCTCTTGCCGCATCAGCGCTTGCCAGGGTGTCGCGTTGCCGTCTTTCCTCCTTCCGCTCGCGCTCGATGATGAG
>JAKEEW010000335.1 GCA_022616375.1 Sporichthyaceae bacterium | reverse complement strand
CGAGTCCGGGCACGAGCCCCGGCACGAGTCCCGGCGGGGGGCCGGAAGCGCCGAGCGGCGCCCGGGGGAGACCCGGACGCCGCTCGTCTCGATGGAACAGGTCGCTAGGACCCGGCTCCGACTTAGGAAATCTTGATCTTGATCGTGGTGCCGCTGATCTCCTGCACCTTGATCTGGACGCCGAGCGCCGGAAGGATCACGCCGTGGTTCGGCAGCGACGAGAACCAGTACTGGTCGGTGTCGTTGAAGATGGGCTGCGCCGGCCGGCTGCTGATGGTCATGGCCTGGCTGTTGTGGTGCAGCGTCATCGAGTCCGTCTTCTTCAGACCGAACGGCGCGTCGTACACCTGGACGCGGGCGCGCCATGGCACGCCGTCGGCACGAAGGAACGGTTGCGGGTGGGGGCGTCGACGTAGAGGTTCCTACCCGAGCCCGGGTGCGCGAACGTGTCGTTGTCGGCGTACGACGTGTCCCAGTAGGAGATCAGGAGACACTCTGGCTGACCGACATCACCGAGCACTGGACCAACGAGGGCAAGCTCTACCTGTGCGCGGTCAAGGACGTGTGCGGCGGCCGGATCGTGGGCTACTCCATCGACTCCCGGATGAAGTCGAGGATCGCGGTCGCGGCGATCAACAACGCCGTCGCGATGCGCGAGGCCGCCGGCCAGGATGTGGCCGGCTGCGTGGTCCACAGCGATCGAGGATCGCAATTTCGATCCAGGAAGGCCCAGCGTGCACTGACCCGCCACCAGCTGGTCGGATCGATGGGCCGCGTCGGCTCGTGCGGGGACAACGCCGCCATGGAGTCCTTCTTCAGCCTGTTGCAGAACGTCTTGAACAAGAAGACCTGGACCACCCGCGAGGAGCTCAGGATCGCGATCGTGACCTGGATCGAGAAGACCTACCACCGACGCCGGAGACAGGACTCGCTGGGCCGATTGACGCCCGTCGAGTTCGAGACCATCATGACCACGCCAGCCACTCAGGCTGCGTGACCGAACGTGTCACCAGTCCGTGCAGCAGACCCTGACACCCGACACCGACCTCAAGGCGCTCAGCGCCTAACCAACCAAAGGATCACGCGACACGACCGCTACACCACGCAAATGGACTTGACCGGTAGTGGAGTGGTCTGATGCTCTGGACCTGGCCTGTTTCACCCATGGATTCCCACTACGCGGCTCCCCGACGCTGCTGCTTCTGTCCACTTTCTATCACCAGTTGACCAGATCGCACCTTGGCGCGCATGGCTGGCTGCGGCACGGTCGGGAACAGAATGAAACGGCACGCAATTGGAGGAGCGCCATGTCGGTTCTTGAGATCGCGCGGCTACGGCTTCGAGACGGAGTGACGGTCGCGGCGTTCGTTGAACAGAACGCTCGACTTGAGCGGGAGTACATCAGCATCCTCCCCGGCTACCTCTCGGGGTCACGCCAGACGACAGTGACCGACGACGGCACCTGGGTGATCAGTGTCGGCTGGGCGTCATCTGCTGACGCAGACGCTTCGATGGCCTCGTTTGCCGACGCTCCCGCGGCCAAGAGCTTCATGGCGTTGGTCGACCCGGAGTCGATGACGATGGAGCGGATGACTGAGATCCCGGCGCCAACCAGTCGCAGGACGGCGAACGCGACTGCGCTCTACCTGGAAGGGATCCGTGACGGCCAGGCGCGCGAAGCGGTCACCGCCTACACCGGGGAGCGGTACACCCAGCACAGCACCGGCGTCCGCGACGGCGTCGAGGGGTTCGTGGAGTTTTTCGAGGGCTTCGTCGAACGGAACCCAGAGCGGCAAATCGAGATCGTCCGCGCCTTCGAGGACGGCCCCTACGTCTTCGTCCACTGCTACCAGTCGCTGGGGAGCGGCGCGACCAAGTGGGTCACGACCGACCTCTTCGACACCGACGGCAACGACAAGATCGTCGAGCACTGGGATGTGATTTCGTCGTTCACCGGAGCCAACCCGGCCGGCCGGACCCAGGTCGACGGAGCCACCGAGATCACCGACCTGGACAAGACTGAGACGAACAAAGCCCGGGTGCGAGAGTTCGTCCAGCGGGTGCTGGTAGATGGGGACGGGGCTGCCGCTCCCGAGTACATCTCGGCCACGACCTACCTCCAGCACAACGCGCAGGCCGGCGATGGCCTGGAAGGGCTCGGCGCGTTGCTCAAGCAGCTGGCACACCAAGGCATCACGATGACCTACAAGAACGTGTTCAAGCTCATCGGACAGGGCAACTTCGTGGTCACCTACTCCCTGGTCGACATGGGTGGCCAGGAACTCGCAGTGTTCGACCTGTTCCGGCTGGAAGACGGGATGATCGTCGAGCATTGGGACAACATGGAGCCCGTGCCCCCGGCTGCAGAACTAGTCAACGGCGGAAAATTCTAACGTCTCCCACGGCGGGCCGGCTGCCGCTACGACGGCGGTCGCAAGGAGCGGCGCTATCCACGCCACCGTTGTGGCCGGCGTGGAGAATCGTTTTGGACTCCAGGTCGACCCAACCGACCGGCAACGCCGAGTCGGTGGTCGTCGACGGCATCGACGGAGCGCGAAGGCGTCTGATCAGACCATGAATGGGATGCCGGTCAGCTGCTCCGAGAAGTCCCAGAGGCGGGCGCCGTTCTTCGGGTCGCGGCCCTCGGCGCTGACTTTCACTTTCCTAGGGTAGCCGCGCAGCTCGCCCGGTCCGCCGGGACCGATGTAGTCGCCGCTCTCGACTTCCGGCGCCGTCGCGGCGTACAACGTCGGCAGCGTCCCCTGCTCGGCGGACTGGGCGAGCACCGCGTTCCCCACCTTCGGGATCGCCTTCATGGCGCCGGTTGGCCCGGTGCCTCTGGAGGTTGGTGGCGGAGTAGCCGGGGTGCGCCAACACGCTCTTGACGCCGGAGCCGGCCGCGCGGAGCCGGCGGTCCAGTTCGAGCCCAAACGCGGCGTTGGCGAGCTTGGACTGGCGGTAGGCCTTGCGAGGCGAATAGCCGTTGTCGAGATCGAGGTCGTCGAAGTGCAGGTGGCCGGCCTTGTGCTCGAGGCTCGACAGGGTCACGACCCGGGCGGCGTTGGGTCCGGGGGTGGAGCCCCTGGCCTATCCCTCGGCCGAACGCCCGGCGTGGATCACGACCACGGTCACCGTGCTGTCGTTGACGTCGTAGAGCACCCGGTACCGGCCGGACCTCAGCCGCCGGGGCATCCGCGCGGTCGACCAGGCCGGGCTGCACAGCCCGGTCGCGTTCCCGGTCCCGACCACCTAACCGCTGCTCGTTACGGTCCGGGAGCCGAGCGGGTGCAACCGCGGCGGCGACGCGAAAACCCGCTCGGTTCCTGGCGGTCGAGCCTCTAGGGTCGGTCAGATGGAGACCCGACCGCTCGACTTTGCCGATCTCGACGATGTCATCGACATCCGGTCGAGGTCGTTCGGCCAGATCGCGGACACCGCGATCCCGGGCTGGAAAGCGATCGCGGAGCACGATCGTGACCAGTTCATGGCGGTATACGAGGGTCGTCGGCTGCTCGGGGTGTCCAGATATCACCGGTTCACCCAGTTCTGGCTCGGCCGCGAGCTGCCGATGGCCGGCGTGGCCGGAGTGGCGGTCGCCCCGGAGGAGCGCGGCCGCGGGGTCGGGCGACAGATGATGACCGCGATGCTGGAGAAGATCGCCAAGGACGGCTACCCGCTGTCCGCGCTGTATCCGGCCACGACTGCGGTCTACCGCAGCCTCGGCTGGGAGCTGGCCGGCACGCAGCCGACCGCGCGGATCCCGACCGAAGCACTCCGCTCGCTGGAAGCACCCGCGGTCAAGCTGCGCCGGGTCGGCGCGGACGACCTGCCGGAGATCCAGGAGATGGTCCGCCGGCTGCATCTGGCCAACCGGGACTGCGGACCGATCCTGTTCCCCGAGCACGTCTGGCGGCACTGGATGACCGAGGACGAGCCGTTCGCCTACCTAGCCGACGACGGCTACCTCGAATACCGCTGGGACGGCCGGGACGCGATGTTCGTCGAGTACGCCGGCGCCCTGTCCGAGCAGACCACCCGCGTGTTCTGGGCCTTGGTGGGCACCAGTTCGTCGGTGGCCAAGACGGTTCGGGCCAACCTCGGCCCGTACGACCCGATCCGCTGGCTGACCCGGGATGTGGCCGCGGAGGTGGAGCCGAGCCCGCAGTGGATGCTACGGGTGGTCGACGCCGTGGCCGCGGTCGCCGGTCGTGGCTTCCCGACCCGGGTAGTGCTGGACACGGCCGTCGCGATCGACGATCCGCAGCTAGCGGCCAACTCCGGCGGGTGGCGGTTGCAGGTCGTGGACGGAGCCGGATCGCTTGCTCCGGCCGACGACGCCGGACTGAGTGCCGGTATCGGCGAGCCGGTCCGGTTCACCGCCGCCGGCTTCTCGGCGCTGTACGCCGGGGTGCCGATGAGCTCGCTACGCCGGTCCGGGCTCGCCGCCGGCGGTTCGGATGAGGCAGCGGCCGGGCTGGACGCCGCATTCGCCGCGCAGGCCTACTGCCTGGACTACTTCTGATCACGCCTGACTGGCCGGGCGCGACTAGATCGGCCGGCCAATCCCCATCCACCGGTTGACCAGCGCAAAGTGGACCGTACGTGCTATCGGCGGCAACAGAAGGTAACTGCTAGCGTTCCCGGCAGTTAGCAACCCGGGGGGCACGATGGATGCGGACCGCCCGCTCGACACCGGCAGCGAGCCGTCTGAGCCCGGCGACCGGCGCTCTGGAAAGCATCGCGGGTTCTGGCGGTTCTGGCTGAGCCTGCCCGGGCTGCTGACCGCGGTCGCCGGCCTGATCACCGCGATCGCGGCGCTGGCGGCGCTGTTCGTGCAGCAGAAGCAGACTCTGGACGAGCGCACCGAAGCGTTAGAGCAGGCAACATCCAGGCCGACGCCCACGGTGACCGTCACGGTGACCGCCACTCCGGCCAGCCTGCCGACCACGCCAGTCGGATCGGACCCGAGCGGGACCGACCCAGGCGCGGGCCCGACGCTCCCGTTCGGCAGCAGGTACCTGATCGACCTAGATCCGGTCGAGGCCAACTGGGGCAGCCTGTCCACCGAGCCGACGGTGGTGTCCAACCGCTCCTATCCGCGCAGCTTGTCCATCTGGTGCGACGGCGGCACCCACGTGATCTACAACACCAGCGGATCCGCTTAGCTGACCGCACTCCTCGGAGTGGCCGACAACACTCCCGACGCCTCCGGCGCGATCGGCGACGTCTCGTTCTACGACCAGGACGATCGGCAGATCGGCAAGACGGTCGCCGTCTCGCTGGGTCGGCCCAGTAGGGCGACGTTCGATCTGGCCGGCGCCGTACAGACCAAAATCACCTGTGCTGGTCGAGATCGGGTCACAGATGAGCCCCGACACTTCTACGTCACCCTTGGGGATGCCGCCCTGGTTCCGTGACCCGGCGCTTGAGGTCTCTTGAACTGGTTGCGCCACGCGCCGACTATTGGTGTGACTATGCTCGCGCACGTGGTCGGGCTGTCCGTCCGGCCGGCGCGGCGCCGTGAGCCAGGCTCAGGGGGAGCCCATCATGGAGACCGTCTACATCGTGGCGATCGTCACTACCGGAGTTGCCGTCCTGCTCCTCGCGGTCATCTTCCGGGATCGGCTGACCCGGCTCGCCTTGCGGTTCCGCGGAAACGGCCTGGACCTCCAGGCGGCCCGCGACCCCGGCCCACCGACGCTCGACGGGCCGGGCATCGTGCTGGACAACTCCCGGATCGACCGAAGCACGGTGAAGGTCAGGGGGTCCCGGTTCATCAGCCGGCGCAGCCGGGTGGAGCGCTCCAACCTGGAGACCTCGAGCTCGCCACCTCCGGCGGACAGCGCGGGCGAGTGAAACCGGCCATGACCGAGCCCAGCGCCCACCGGCGGGTGCACGTCGACCGGGTCGAGGAGCTTGCCCGGTTCCGGGACATGGTGGCCAACCGGTCCGGGGTCCACATCCTGCTGATCCAGGCCAGGTCCGGGATGGGTAAGTCGTCGCTGCTGCGCGAGTTCTGGGAGCACAGCAAGGACCACCCCCGGGTACTGGTGGACTTCAAGTCGAGCAGCTACTCGGTGGAAGGCGTGCTCGCCGACCTGTGTGCGCACGACCCCGCCCGGTTCCGCGGCTTCTTCGAGCGGCTGGGGCACCCGGTCAGCGCCGGCCCGAGCATCTACATCAACCAGAGCAAGATCACAAACAGTCAGTTCGATATCCAGCAACAGATGCGATCCGACTCTGGCGACGACCGGGAGATCCGGCGGCAGGTGCTGAACCAGGCGTACTTCGCCGACCTGGTCGCGGGCAACCCGCGTGGCAATCCGTTCGTGGTCATGTTCGACGCCTACGAGATGGCCAGCGACGACGTGAAGGACTGGCTGACCCGGATGTTCCTCAGCGCGGCTCGGGCGCACCAGTGGCTGGTGGTCGTGGTAGCCGGCCAGCACATCCCGCAGCTGGGGCTCGGGTGGGACGACTGGCGGCTCGAGCAAACCCTGCAACCGTTGGGTCCGGAGCACGTCGGCGAGTTCGTGCAGCACTCCGAGCTGCAGCTGTCCGCCGACGAGATCATGTCACTGTACGAGTTCAGCGAGGGGATCCCGCTGGACCTCAGCATCATGATCGCCCGGGCGAAGCGGATCCGAGGTGCGACCGGTGGCTGAGACCCTGTCGGGCGCCGAGGGTGCACCCATCAGCCGGGAGGCACGGCTCTGGCTGAGCACAGAGGCGTTCCTGCGCACGTTCCCGGCCCAGGTCGAGGACGCCACCTATCGGGCCGCGATCCTGCACTGGTTCGACCCGGACGTTCTGCGCGCCGTCAGTGCGGGCCGACCGAGCACGTTACGACCGGATCCGGAGCCAGATGCCCAGGTGGATGCCCAGCCGACCGACATCGCCGAGATCTACCGGGAGCTGCAGTCGTTCCCGTTCGTCGAGGACTACGCCGAACGCGGCCACAACCTGCACAGCCTCACCCGCAAGACCATCCTGCGCCACCTGTGGGATCAGGACCGGACGTTCTATCGCGAGGTCAGCCAGCTCGCGGCCGACTACTTTAGTCGTGGTCTGGGCACCGACGAGGGCGCGGAGTTCGTCGACATGGTCGAGCACGCCTACCACCTGCTCGTCGCGGATGAGGACGAGGCGATGGCGGTCGCCAACACCCTGATCTCGTTGGTGGGGGATTACGGGCAGTTCGAGTTCTCGCATGCACTGGTCGAAGCGGTGCAGGAGCACGTGGATGCCGGCCGGGTCTCGGACGAGCTTCGCTGGCAGCTCACGCTGTGGCGGGCCAGGGACGCGAACGCGGCCCGCCGGCACGAGGATGCGATCCGGCTGGCCGCGCAGATCGACACCGTCGATTGGCCGCCGGCCCCGACCCGCCTCAAGGGCGAGCTCGCCAGGTTTGCGGCGGACAGCCTCACCGCGCTCAGCCGCTTCGAGGAGGCCTACGACTGGCTGCAGCGGGCGCGCAGATATGAGCAGCCGGGCACGTCCGATGCGACGCTGAACTCGGCCGGGCTCGGCACGCTGTTCTACTCCTGGAACCGGTTCACCGAGGCTGAGCTCGCGTTCCTGGATGCGCTCGACAGCCATGTGACCAGCCGGCTGCTGCCGCTGATACCGCTCGAGATCAACATCGAGGACGGCACCGACGACGGCCCGACCACGCTGTGGATGATTGCCGACTCCGACCAGGAAGGTGCGGTGAAACCGCCGGGCGTGCAAGCGCATCATCCGCCGGCGTGGATCACCGACGAGGACGGCACCTACTACGTCGCGGTCCGCGACCCGGAGCGCCCCGACGCGGCCGACCTCCCCGCCTTGTGGCCGGTCGACGTGGACAGCTTCCTTGGCTGGCTCTGGGAGTCGGTCGCGCTGGTCTACGAGGCCAACGACGACTACCGGCGCGCGGATGCGGCCGCCCGGCTGGCCGGAAGCATCGCCATCGATGTCGAGGACGCGGACACCGCCAGCCACGCCGCTCAGCTGCTCTACCGGGTCGGTGGCCGGCTGGGCGACGTCAAGCTGGCTCGCGCCTTCATCAAAGATCAAGAACGGTTGCTGGCCTCGGCCGAGGCCCGTGGCGACCTCAAGGCCCGGGCCAGTGCGTTGTTCAACCTCGCGTCCGCCTACGGAGATGCGCTGAACTTCCGCGCGGCGCGGGACCGGTTCGACCAGGCGCTGGCACTGGCCCGGCAGATGGGCGATCCGCTGGCTCAGGCCGATGCGCTGGACGGCTTGGCCGGGCTGGACTGGACCCAGGGGCGGCACGCCGACGCCGCGCTCCGGCTGGAGAGCGCGCTTGACCTGCTGGCACAGGCGGGCGCGTTGGGCCGGCAGGCCGATCTGCTGTCGCGGCTGGCCGCGTTCTCACTGGCCCGGTTCCGTCCGGACGAGGCGAAGGACTGGTACCAGCAGGCGCTGCAGCGCTACCGGGAGATCCAGCTCCCAAGTGGCGAGTTCAACGCGTTGCGCGGTCTGGGCCAGGTGGCCGAGAACCGGCTGCGCTACGACGACGCGCAGGAGCACTACCAGGCCGCGGTTGACCTGGCCCGCCGGCTGGACAGCGCCTCGCTGCAGGCCGATGGCCTGGCCCTGCTCGGATCGCTGCAGAGCCTGCGCAACGACCACGCCGCGGCCCGGGCTACCTTCCAGACCGCGCTCGAGCTGGCCGGCCGGGTCGGTGACCGGGCCAAGGAAGCCGAGCTGTTGCTCGGCCTGGCCGGGGTCGAGCTGGGCGAGCGTAAGCCGGAGGTGGCCGAGGAGACCTACCGGCGGGCCCGGAAGATCTTTGCCGAGCTCAAGCGGCCGGACAGCGAGTTGGCCGCCATGTTCGGCATTCTGGCCGCGCAGACCGACCGTGAGCACTACCGGCGAGCGGTACGGACCGCCGACGCGCTGGTCGCGCTGGCCGACCGGATCGGCGACCTGAGCCAGCGGGCGCATGCCCGCCGGGACGCCGGGCTTGCCTACAGTGACGCCGGGCTGCATGGCCGTGCCGCGGAGCTGATGACCGAGGCGATCGAGCTCGATCCGGACGATGTGGAGCTGGTCGGCTCGCTGAGCTGGGTGCTGGTGGCGGCCGGTGAGTATGCGCAGGCGCTCGACGTGAGCGAGCGGGCGCTGGCCGCGGACTCGACGCTGGCGTGGGTGATCTGCAACCGGGCACTCGCGCTGCTCGGTCTGGGCCGCCCGGCCGAGGCATTGGCCGCCTACCGGGAGGCGATCGCGGTGCGCCCGGAAGGCCAGCAGTTCCGCAACGACATCAGGGTCTTGGCGCGCTTTCTCCGGGAGAATTCGGCCAGTCCGGAGGGCGAGGAGGCGTTGCGGCTGTTGGAGGAAGAGCAGGCTAGGGCCGTTCAGGCGGCGCCAAGCCGATCACCTGGACCAGGCGCTGTTGCTGATCCCGGTCCGTAATGCCCAGCTCGACTAGCAGGGCTACGGCCTGGTGGCAGTAGCCGTCGCCCGCCGACCCGCCGGTGGCCTGTCCGAGCAGGTCCAGCGCGACGGCCTGCTCCAGCCGGCAGCCGGTATCCCGGTGGATGGCGAGCGCCCGCTCGGCCTGCGCTGCGGCAGGTCCATCGGCTCCCTGGCTCAGGTGGCCGGCGGCCAGCGTGGTCAGCGCCTTGCCCTCCAGGTGGCGATGGCCGACGGCGTCGGCGAGCTGTGCGGCTTGCCTGGCCCGTTCGGCGGCTGCGTCGGCGTGTCCGGCCCGCTGCTCAGCCGCCGCGGTCTCGACCAGCGCGGTCTGCACGGCAAACTGGTTCGTGCCACGTCCGGCCGCAGTCACCGCGGCCAGCCCGTCGGCGACCGCCAGCTGATGGTCACCGAGCCAGCTCCGGATCGTCGACCGGGCGGTGTACGCCAATGCCTTGGCCACCGCCACGTAGCTGCTCGTGTCGCTCAGTGAGACTGCCGCGTCGGCGTACTGTAGGGCAACCTCGAACTGGCCAAGCTGCGCGGACAGCACCGCGAGATCGCTGAGGATCTCGGTCTCGTCGTTGATGTCGCCGAGCTCGCGGCAGATCGCCAGCGCCCGGGTGTGCTGCTCCAGCGCCAGCTTCAACTGACCGAGGTACCGGTTGGCCTGTCCCATCCCGTTGATCAGGGACGGGATGTTGCTGTGCCGCACCCCGTCCGGATCCAGCTCGACCGCCCGGGTCAGATGCTCCAGGGCCGGGCCGAACTGACCGGTGCGCAGCTGGAGCAGGCCCAGGTTGCCCAGGTTGATGGCCAGCCCGACCGCGCGGCCGATCCGTTCGTTGTGCGCAACCGCCTGGTGGAAATGGTCCGCGGCCTCGGCCAGCTGGCCGCTCTCGCTGTAGGCGATGCCGAGCCCACCGAGCGCGACCGCTTCCCCGTCGGTCCAGCCAGCCTGCCGGCACAGCTCGAGCCCGTGGCTGAGGTGCCCGACGGCGTCCGGGTTTCGGAGATCGGCGGTGCCGAGCCCGATCTCGCCGGCCGCCCTGGTCAGCTGATCGCCGGCTGCGGCCGCTGCGGTCTGCCCTGCCATCGCCACCGCCCGGCGGTCGGTGAGGTCCGAGCGGTGCCACAGGTAGCGGCGCAGCGCGTCGGCCAGCTGCCAGGCAAGCTCGCGGTGCGCCGGATCCTCGGCCGCCGCCGCACACGCCGCGACCAGATTCACCCGCTCCGCGTCCAGCCAGGCCATCGCCCCGGCCCGATCGCTGAACAGCTCGCCGTTGGATCCGCCGTCGATCGAGCTGGGCAACCGCAGCGCGCCGGGGAACAGGACCCGCGCCGCGGCGTCCGAGCGGGCCAGGTAGAACCGGTAGAGCCGGCCGCGGGCCTGGTCGCGCTCGGCCTGGGGATCGGCGGTCTCTGAGCACTCCGCGGCGTATTCGCGGAGCAGGTCATGGATCGTGTACCGGCCGTTCGGCTTCGACTCGATCAGGTGCACGGTGGCCAGCCGCTGCAGGTCTGCGTCGGCGGATGCGTCGGGCGCGTCGAGCAGCGCACCGGCCGCGTCGACGGTGAAGTCCGGCCCAGGCACCAGCCCGAGCAGCCGGAACAGCCGCGCCTGCGGTGGATCCAGGTGGGCGTAGGAGTGGTGGAACGCCACCCGTACCGCGCTGCTCTCGTCGCCTTCTACCCGCAGTTGGTCGAGCCGAGCGCCGGCCGTCATCGCGGCCACCTGGGTCGCGATCGCCCGATCCGGCCGGTCGGCCAGATGTGCGGCGGCGATCCGGATCGCCAGCGGCAGGTGATCGCACGCGCGGGACAACTCGGTGGCGGCCGCCAGCTCGGCGTTGATCCGGTCGCGACCGAGCAACCGGTTGAGCAGATCCACCGCGGTCGGTGGGTCGAGCACGTCAAGCGTGAGCCGGTGCGTCCCGTCGGTGTCGACCAGCTCGGCCAGGTTGTCTCGGCTGGTCACCACGACGAGGCAGCCTGGTCCGCCGGGCAGCAACGGACGGACCTGCTCGGCCGAGCCGGCGTTGTCGAGCAGTACCAGCACCCGCTTGCCGGCCAGCGCCGAGCGGTACCGGCTGGCCGTCTCGTCCAGGCCGGCCGGGGCCTCCTCCGCCGCACCGAGGGCCCGCAAGAAGCTCAGCAGCACCGGTCCGGGCTCGGCCGGCCGGCCGGCGCCGTAGCCGCGCAGGTTGGCATACAGCTGGCCGTCCGGGAACCCGGTGCTGATCGCGTGACCCCAGTGCAGGGCCAGTGCGGTCTTGCCGACCCCGGCGGTGCCGGTGATCACTACAACCTCCGACCGGTTCGCCCGGTCGCCGGCCCGGGCCAGCTCGTCAAGCTTGGCCAGTTCGTCCAGGCTGGCCAGCTCACCGGCCCGGCCGGTGAAATCGGAGACCGCGGCAGGCAGCTGCTGCGGGGTGGGCGGCGCCGGTGAGGTGGCCGCGGGCGGCTTCCCGGGCCGCCCGGCACCGGCCGGTCCGGCGATCAGGTCCAGGCTCGGATCGGACCGCAGCATGGCCAGATGGAGTCGTTGGACGTTGGGCCACGGATCGACGCCCAGGTCGTCGGTCAGGATCGTGCGAAGCCTCCGGTAGGCAGCCAGCGCTTCGGCTTGCCGTCCGGAGCGGTACAGGGCGAGCATGCGCTGCGCGTGGAACCGTTCCCGGTACGGATACTCGGTGGTCAGCCCGGTCAGCTCGGTGGCCAGCTCGCCGTGCCGGGCCAGGGCGAGATCGGCGTCGATCCGGTGCTCGAGCGCGGTGAGCCGTTGGTCGTCCAGGTACGCCGCTTGTGCCGCGATCAGCGGCTGATCCTCCAAACCGGCGAACGCGGCGCCGCGCCACAACGCCAGCGCCTGGTGCAGGTGGATGCTGGCGGACCGTGAATCACCGTCGGATAGCTCCTGCTGGCCGGCTTGGGCGAGCTGGGCGAACCGGTGCGCGTCGACCTCGTCCGGGGCGGCGTGCAACGCGTAACCGTCGCGTCCGGTGATCCGGTCGGCGCCGAGTATCCGGCGCAGCCGATGGATGTACAGGTAGATGTTGTCCGCGGCCGAACTCGGCGGAGCGCTCGCCCATAACGCGTCGACCAGGGACGTGGTGGAGACCCGGTTGCCGCGGCGACACAGCAGTACCGCGAGCAGCAGCCGCTGCCGATGCGGGCCCAGCTCGACTTCGCGGGCATCGATGACGACTTGGAGCGGGCCCAGGAGCTTGAACTCCACTCCTACCTCCGTTGGCCGTGCCCCGAATCGTGTCAGGACGCGGCGGCGGGCGGCAAGACTCT